>JAYVXG010000593.1:0-3717 GCA_043785475.1 Armatimonadota bacterium | reverse complement strand
ACTGGATCAACGACGATTTCATTCGTGTTTACACGCAAATTCACGGGCAAGGATGGGCCCACTGTGCAGAATGCTGGGTTGAAGAAAACCTGGTAGGCGGAGTGTATGGGATTGGCATTGGTGGCGTATTCTTTGCAGAGTCTATGTTTCATCACGAGACCGATGCGTCGAAAGTCGCGCTTTATGCTCTCATCGAAACGTGCAGAGCCAAAGGGTTCGTACTGTTTGATGCGCAAATCATGAATCCTCATTTACGATCGTTAGGAGCATTTGAGATTTCAAACAAGGATTATCAGAAGATGTTAAAGATGGCCCTGCAGGTTCAAACCGCATGGTCTGCTTGACCTATAATATGAAACGTGTTAAAAAGGAGATAGAAATGGCTGCAAGATTAATGACCACCCAAGAGATTCAAACGGCGTTTGACCGTTTGTCAAACGACCATAATATGCGGTCCCTTTCGGCCGTCCTACGCATTGGTGCCGAGCAGATCGAGCGCCGAGGAAAGCTGGGAATATTTACCAACGCAGTAATCGGATCGGGAATCTTGGCCTTGGTGTTCATGATTGCTGCCTATTGGGCTCCGGAGTCGATGAAAGAGTCGCTCCAAATCTGGCAAATCATCGCGGTCGTGGTCTGCGTAACGGCCCTCGGGTTGCTGTGGCGAAGCCGATCTCAGGCCGAGCAGTTCATCGAAGAGGAACAAAAAATTCGGGTCATGATCATCGAGACGTCGCAGTTGATTGTTGGTTCGCCCACCTTTACGCCGACTCCGCTTTCCAACGAACTCCGGGGAACTCTCAAGAACGCGGTGACGCACATGAAGATGGAACCAAGCGAAGAACTCGTTTCAATCATCGATCGAGACTAGCCGGTACTTCGCACTTCGCACTACACCAACCGCTTCGACTCGTCCCTTAGAGGCTGCAATCCGTTCGCCTTCGCGTACTGACTCGCGATCTGCTGAACCACAATCGCCGTGGCAGTTGCGACATTCAGCGACCCCATAAGCCCGTAAATCGGAATCGCGACATTCGCGTCGCATTGAGCCAAAACCTCGTCAGGAATGCCGTCGGCTTCCGACCCAACAACCAAGCTCACCGGGTAGCGAAAGTCAAAATCTTCGAAATTAACGGAAGTCGGAGACAAAGTCAACGCGACCTTTTGCCGACCAGCTGAGGTCGCCTCGGCCAAAGCGTCAAGAGGGGCGAGCCAGCGATACGGCTGCCACCGCATTGCCCCCCGATGACCACTGAAATCGTTGGCCCTGTCCTCTTCGAACGCGAAAGTGACCATTTCGACTCTAAAGGACTCGCCAATGCGTAAGAGTCCGCCATGATTTACCGCCTTTCCCAAGGGGCAAGCAACGATCTCAATCGGCATCCTGGGCAAAATATCCGCCCGTTCTCGAATCGACTCGGGCACGGTTTCCAATTCTTGCCACGCCGTGCTCGCAAGCTCCCGCATCCTCGCCTGTCGTTGCCGATGACTTAATCTCATGCAAGCTTAGAATACTGGAATCCCCGTATTTGTGATGGGCTGAATATTTGCTGGCTAAGGAAAGTACCAGCTAAGCCGGAGGGCGCACGGGATGTGCAACCAACGGGGGATAAACAGAATGTCTAATCGTCATATGAAGGTCGTGCGGCTTCTCGAACCGGAGATGTGCTTAAACTGCAGATTCGCACAAATCGCCGATGTAGAGACTGCTAGCGGAGGCAAGCAGCGGATGATCTACTGCCGTCGACTCGACTGTGATAATTGGGACATGACAAGTGCCGAAATGGCAACCGATGTTCAAGTTCGCGAAGATGAAGCAGCTTAGGGCAAAGGAGGGTTAACGTACATTGAACCGCACCAGTGGTTCATGTATTAGGGGTGCTACCGGGGGGTACGCACCCCCTTTTTTTTGTCGGATCAAATGCATTTGTGGCACAGGTAACGACCCCTGCGAAGCTGAGAGTTACCTGTGTTAAATCAAGCAGGCGGGCCACTATCGAGGGCTGGAAAGAAACCTGGTGAGGCACCGGTAACGACCTTTGCGAAGCTGAGAGTTATCGGCGAGCCCCTAGCGTGGGCAAGGTAAGCATGGTGTGGCACCGGCAAAGACAATCTGCGTTAGCTGCGATTTGCCTGTGATATTTTGTCGCCCTGACCAGCTACTGCCATGTAGAGCTACGAAGTAGCCAAAAACGACCCCTGCGTAGCTGAGAGTTACTTATGTTAAAACTTACAGGTAAAACTCAATGCGTGAGCGATCGGCCAATCAAGCACAAGACTCGAGAAACCAGGAACAATCCTGGAGATTCGCACCAGCTCACATTCTCGACCTTCCATCGCAAGCCGTATCTCAAGAATGACGAGATCTGCAAATTCCTGGAAAAGAGAATAAACGAAGCTGCCGAACTCCACAACTTCGTTGTCCTCGCTTACGTATTTATGCCCGATCATGGTCATTTGCTCATCCACCCGATGAACGAGGTTCACAATATGTCCAAAATCCTCAAGTCAATTAAGCAGGGACCATCGAGGAGCGCCAAGAATCGAGGTTTGATCGGAACTGATTTGTGGGAAGAAGGTCCAAGTCACGATAGCAACATCAACTGGAGAAAGGCCAGACTAGATTCGATCAACTATATTCACAATAACTCAGTTCGCAAAGGATTCGTGAAACTAAGCTCTCAATTTCGATGGTCATCTGCCAATTGGCGAGCTACTGCTGTGGGCGCGGATATCTGGTGTGGCCTGCTTACCCGACTATCTGCGAAGCTGCGAGGATAAGCAGGGACAAACTAACAATCATAAAAGGCTCAGGTCAGCCATTGACATCACACCGCGAACCCATTCCCACTGTTTTTCAACATCACTCAGGTTCAAGTTCACATTTTTTTATCACCCCCGCTTTCCTCGCCCTTGTCGTCTCAGCGACATCCCGAAAGGCCTTGCAGCATCGGGATGCCCCTCGCAAAGTTAACACGCTTTTTTTCGTCCACCATTTTTGAAGCTCCGGAATTGTTCTCCACAAATTTTCATTACCCCAAAAGTTCCGCCCTGGCCCTTGACCTGCTGTGCAACTTTCTCACAGCAAAAACTGTTGAACGCAACGTGCCCAAGAAACCCATCACCCGCCGACAAATCCTCACGTGGGGCTCGGCGACATTCCTTGGCGGGCTAGTCGGAGAGGCATTCATTGAACCCAATCGTCTCCAACACGTTTCTCTAACCGTACCGATAAGAGACCTACCCGCGGCGTTCGAATTGTTCAAAATCGGCGTCATTAGCGACATCCACTGGGGACACGCGATCGATTCCATTTTTATGAATCGGGTCTGCCGGGAGGTCATGGCTTACCAACCGGACCTTATCGTCATTCCCGGTGACTTCCTGCACGGCGAAAACCGCCGAACCCACGCAAAGGCTCGCCTCGAAGGGGTCATCGAGGCGCTTGACTCTCCTAACGGGGTCTTGGGCGTTCTCGGCAACCACGATCACCAAATTGGGAAGAATTACACCACCGACCAGATAAACACCCATTCCCGCGTCCGCCTCATCGATCACAAACATCAAATGCTCGAAAGAAGCGGAGAACTGCTCGCTATCGGCGGGGTCGGAGACCTTTGGAAAGACGAAGTAGACCTGCAACGGACGTTTCACGGCGTTGATCCGAAAATCCCCCGCATTCTCCTTTCGCACAACCCGGACGTAGCAGAAATCGTC
>JAYVXG010000592.1:0-3724 GCA_043785475.1 Armatimonadota bacterium | reverse complement strand
TTTTTCGCGTCCTTGCATGATATACAGACGGATGAAGGCAGGAATTAGGAGTTGCTCAACACCCTCCTAGCCATTCGTAGTGTTGAGGTTTTGAACTCCAACGTTTAGCCCCGAAAAACTCAACCATGATGGCAATGACTGCCGCAAATTTCTTCTTTTCTGGGTTCATTTTCCATTCACAGAAAACTCGCTCCGGATTTTTGCTTTCCGGGAAGATATGAAATCGCGCACTGCCTTAACATTTTCAGGAAGGCTATCGAGTGGATAGACACGAGTTTGGTTACGAGTTTGGAGAATGACGAAGTCAGAGTGCAATCTCAACTGACCGTTATTTTCAAGAACGTCTAAGTTGCGAGTTAGATCATCAACCTGTTTCATTTCTGCTCGATTGATCTCTCCTCCAGAAGATCCAGAACCTCCGCCATTCGAATTTTCTAGTTCGGAAAAACCATTGGCATCACACCCCGTCGCGTCAATATGAACATACGTGCCATCTTCGTAATGGCTATACCTTAGCAATATCTGCCGTAACCACTCTGGAGACCGAGCGGGGTGGTAAGTCACGACGGCAAAGGCCAACTTTGTGGTTCGAGGATTCAACGCCAGATACTTACTCAAAAGTGGCGTGTCATATGGGTCAGGTCCGCAGAAAATGCCCGAAAGTTCCTCACGATCAATTAATTTCCTGTTTAGGTCGCTGACCATCAACATTCCGTTCGTGGGATGATATTTGATGGCTGGATTTCGATTCGATGAGTAGAACCAGGTACAAAGCAGGATTGTAGCCATTGCTGAGGCGAGAATGGCCGCGAATTTCTTCCTTTGCATCACTAAATTCCAGCAAGCACAACCTGAGCAAAATCTTCTGCTTTAAGCGAAGCGCCGCCAACGAGCCCGCCGTCGATGTCCGACTGGGAGAAAAGCTCGCGTGCGTTGCCAGGATTGACGCTGCCGCCGTACTGGATTCTTGTTGTCGCCTGAATGCTGGCCGGAAGGCATGCCCGAATCATCGCGCAAACTCGGTTCGCTTCGGGCGAATCGCAAACCTTACCGGTCCCAATCGCCCAAACCGGCTCGTACGCCACCACCAATGGCTCTAACTCTGACTCCGAGATTCCGGTTAATGCACCGGCAATCTGTTTTGCAATAATCGAATCCGTGTTTCCCGCTTCCCTTTCTGCCAAGGTTTCGCCGCAACAAACGATCGGCACTATTCCACCCGCCAGACACGCTTTGAGCTTCAAATTAACTGTCTCGTCGGTTTCGGCAAACGATGCGACCGTCGACGAAGGAACTTCGAGCTTTCCAAACCGGCCTCGCCGTTCCGAGTGGCCGATAATCGCGTACTTTGCCCCAATATCCTGAAGCATCGCGACCGACGTGAAACCGGTAAAAGCACCACCGGCCGCCCAAAAGACGTCTTGAGCGCCGAAACCGATGCCCATATTGCTCGACGACGCGAGCTCAGCGAGGTAAACGAAGGGCGGACAGAAGCCAAACTCGACTCCTTCGGCATCTTTCACCAACTCGGTAAAAGCCGCAATGGTATTTAGCGCTTCTTGCCTAGTCTTGTTCATTTTCCAGTTGCCGATGATGATTTTCTTTCTCATGCCTTCACTTCCTTCAAAGTCTCTTCCCCGGCCAAGCAAGCCTTCAAGGATTCCAATGCAACTTCTATCTGATCATCTCGGGGTTCTGCAGTTGTGATGTACTGGGTCCAAAGGCCAGGCAGGAACAAGGACATGATCAGTTTGTTATGGCGAAACTTCCCGGCGAAGCGAAGGAGTTCGTACGCCACCCCGGCAATCAGCGGCAGAATTGCTATGTGCAAAGCAAAGTTGGATATTGCCTCGATGAAGAAGCCATTTCCCTTCCCGACCCGCGGGATAAAGGTGAAGACAAAAAACTCAAGGATGATGACAATAATCGCAAAGCTCGTTCCGCACCGAGGATGCAAACGAGTCTGGGCGCGACAATTGTCCATCGTGAGCGGCAATTCAGCTTCCCATGCATTGATCGCCTTGTGCTCGGCACCGTGATACCGGAAGACTTCTTTTACCATTGGGAGTTGTCCAATAACCACCAAATACCCAATAAAGAATACGGCATGAATTAACTCGATAATCCCGTTGGTCTTGATGTCGCCAAAATGCTGCTTTTCCCGCAAAAAGGTTCCGAGCGCTTGCGGCAATAATTTAAAGGCAACCAAGCCAAACAACAGAGAGATGATCATTGTGGTGATAACGACGCCCTCTTGAATCTTCTTCGCGGTGCTGATTTCCTTTTCAATTACAACAGATTGAGTCACTGGCGTGGTGTCGCCAGCTTCGTCCATCAGTTCTTCGACCTTCGCAATCGCTTCGGCATCCACTGGCTGATATTCGGGAGCAAGTTGGATGTGCGATGCGAACTTCATTGCCCGAGTGCCCAGTGCCATCGCATCAAGCAACGCCCAACTCCCGCGAAGAAAAGGAAGCTTGAGCCATTTTTGGCGACCGATCCAGGTCTTTTCGATCGGTTCAGCCTGAACAATCAGCTCTTTATTTGGGGCACGACAAGCAACTGCAAAATACTTTGGCGAGCGCATCATGACGCCCTCCACAATTGCCTGACCACCAACGCTTAGAAATTCATCCTTGGACATCCGGCTCCAGTATACCGACGAGGGGTTCAGAGGACGAAAGTCCTGAGTAAGCATAAGATTTGTGTTAAGAAAGCAAAGAAATGCGAATCGGCACCGAACATGCTTAATAATAAGGCAGTCCTAACATGGAAGGAAGTGATATGAACTCTAATAACAACAGAGGTCTTAAGCTCACCGAGGAAGAGGCGTATGCTCTACTCAGTCTTTGCATCACCAGCCCGGTGGTTGTTGACGAGACTGCTCAAGTAGCGATACTGAAACTGGCGGAATATTGCTCGCAACGGAGCGAACCTAGCAATCATAAACAAATAAATTTGAGACCCGCAGTCGTCTGATCCAGTGATCTGAGAACAAAAGGGGAAGCAATATGCTTCCCCTTCCTCATTTGACTAAGTCTAAAATCTGTGAATTCTATTGAAGAGATTTGAGCTCGGCCATCAAACTCGTACCAGTTTCATCACTTTCTGTCAAAATGAAACCCATGCTCACCGTTGCCGACGCTTTAACCTTCCTCGAATCCATCGCACCCACCCGCTGGGCGTTTGATTTTGACAACGTCGGACTCCTTATTGGTACCAAGAGCGATCCAGTAAAAGGCATTGCTTTTGCCCTCGATCCTTCGGAGGATCTTGTCACCTTTGGTTCTTCCTTTGGAGCAAACCTGCTCATTACTCACCATCCCGTCCTTTGGAATGGCACCAAGTCGGTCTGTTGTAATACTGCCGAGAGCAGATTTATTATGTCGATGATGAAGAGCGGGATGAACCTCATCGCATCCCATACCAATTGGGATTGCGCACCTTGTGGCATCAGCGACACGCTGGCACTCGAACTTGAACTCAATCCCCTCGGCTCGATCGGTCAGGGTGCGGAAGTCGCTTACTCGAAAGTCATTACCTTCACGCCGGCCGAGTATATCGATCCTATTATTGACGTCATGTCGGAGGCGGGAGCTGGGATGATTGGTAATTACCGACGGTGTGCATTCCATGCCTCTGGCTTCGGAACGTTCGAACCTCTTCCGGGTTCGGACCCGTTTACTGGTCGAATCGGAAAGTCTGACGAGATCGAAGAACATCG
>JAYVXG010000591.1:0-3729 GCA_043785475.1 Armatimonadota bacterium | reverse complement strand
GCTTATTCCCCCCATGTAAGGAATCATCTCACTCAGCCATAGTCCGGACTTACCGTACTGCTTATACGGTTTGATGGCGGGCAAAACGGGATATTTTGCCTGGCCAGAGGTCATGGTTGAGAGTCGAGCGGCTTTTCGAACGGACTCGGGAAGCTCTTCCATCCGATGCTTTTCGAGTCCTGGCTTGTAGTCAAACAAGTCAATTTGGGATGGGGCTCCGCCCTGCCAAAGGACAATCACCCGCTTTGCTTTTGGTTTGAAATGGGGTAACCCCGAGAGGCCGGGGATCGGGTGTTTAACCTTAGATGTTTGTCCAAGGGTCGATTCTGCCAGAAGGGAAGTCAGAGCCCAGGTGCTGACTCCCGTAGCCGCCTTTCCAAAGAGCTGTCGGCGAGAGAGTCGAAGGTCACGTTCAAAGAATGGATTCATGGTTACTCTCGGTTCAGGGCCTCGTCGAGGTTTAAAATTGACAAGCAGACGCTGGCTAGCGCGGCGTGCTTTATTGTGTCAAGACTCTTGTCTCGAGGACTGTCGCCCTGATTCAAAAACTCCTCCGC
Source organism: Armatimonadota bacterium (assembly GCA_043785475.1). Classification (GTDB taxonomy): domain Bacteria; phylum Armatimonadota; class Fimbriimonadia; order Fimbriimonadales; family Fimbriimonadaceae; genus Fimbriimonas. The sequence continues at coordinate 3,172 of JAYVXG010000591.1, read as the reverse complement.
TGACTTTGTTGTGAAGCCTTGCAATCCGTTTTGGTAGCCGCGCATCAAAACCTGAAGTTCGTCAGGTTTTGGTCGTCGCGCACAGACTCGTCGAAAGGCTTCCTTTAGTTTTCCTTCGTCGCTGGGTATTGACATCAGGTTTTGGGCAAGATTACGAGCCGCCTCGACCCAGGTCACGGCATTGAGCATGGTCAAGGCGTGAAGAGGGGTCGAAGTCTGCGATGGCCGAACGGTGCAAATCTGGCGAGAGCTGCTATCAAACATATCACCTGGCGATACGGTACGCCGCCAAAAGGAATAAATGCTTCGCCTATAGAGATCTGGTCCTTTCGATTGCGGATAAGCAAAATCTCGCTCATCGGTAATGTTCAAGCCATCCCAAATTCCCTTTGGCTGGTAAGGATAGACCGGCTTGCCGCCCATTGCTGGGTTTAATAATCCGCTCACGAAGAGGGCTTCGTCGCGAAGAATAAGGCTTGGCATTCGGAACCGAGCACCTCGTGCCAAGAGTCGGTTTTCGGGATCGCGATGTCGAAGCTCCTTCGAAACTTTAGATGATTGCCGATAGGTTGCACTCATGACGATCATCTTTACCATGCGCTTGATGTCCCAGTTGTGCTCGCGGAAGTCCATTGCCATCCAGTCTAAGAGTTCCGGATGGGTTGGTGGCTCTCCTTGCATTCCAAAGTTTTCAGGTGTCCGAACGAGCCCTTTCCCAAAGAACGTTTGCCAAAGTCGATTTACCTGAACCCGCGAAGTTAATGGATTCTGAGCGCTGACCATCCATTTGGCAAGGTCAAGTCTGTTTTTAGTTGGCTCCGACGGTTTCGGCAGGGATTCGGGTATGTTTGGGGCGACTTCTTCGAGCGGAGCATCGTAGTTTCCGCGGCTCAAAATGTGGGTCTTCCGCGGCATTTTGTCCGACATGACCATGACTCGCGGAATTTCAGTTCGTATCTTTGCCAACTGGTTGTCGATGAGAACTCGATGATCGCGCTTTTCCTTAACGGATCCGGTCAATCCATGGTCAATAAAGAAGCTGCGAATTTTGTTTTTCTGGTCATTGTTCCGCTTGCTTGGCTCGATCAAAAGAAGGGCATTGATCTCTTTGTTATCGGTTTTCGCAATTTTTTCCCACGCTAACTGACCTGCTTCATCCTCTTCACCAGGTTTTACTTCGGAACGCTCCTTTGCCAATTGATTATCGAGACGGGTCATTTCTGCCAATTGATCAGGCGTTCCAGCATAGATCCACGGCTGTGCAATAAAATGTTTGCCGTCGTTGTCGCTCGGCACTCCTGACTCAGGAACATTGTTAAAGAACGCCATCATGCTGAAGTAATCCTTCTGCTTAAGTGGGTCATATTTGTGATCATGACATCGAGTACAGGTCATAGTGAGGCCAAGCCAAGTGGTGCTGGTTGTGTCAACCCGATCAAATAATCCCACTGACCGCTGCTCTTCGGGAATTGCTCCACCTTCACCATTCAGCATGTGGTTGCGATTGAAACCAGTTGCAACAATATCGTCTTGGCTCGGATTGGGAAGCAAATCGCCTGCCAATTGCTTGATGGTGAAGTCAGCAAAAGACATGTTCGAGTTGAACGCCTTAACCACCCAATCACGCCAAACGTACTGGTAGGTGTCGCCGTCCATCTGGAATCCGTTGCTATCTGCATATCGCGCCGCATCGAGCCACGGCAACGCCATGCGCTCGCCGTAGTGCGGATTCGCGAGAAGTCGGTCTACTACCTTTTCATACGCAATTGAAGAATGATCCCCGACATAATCGTCGACCTCGGCAGGAGTGGGAGGAAGTCCAGTTAAATCGAGCGCGAGTCGACGAATCAGCGTAGTCCGCTCAGCCTCCGGCGACGGAGTAAGATTGCTTTTTGTCAAAGTTGCCATGACAAAGTTGTCAATCGGGTTTTTCACCCAGGATCCTTTGAGAAAAGGAATCAAGGGTTTAACCGGGGTTTGATAGGCCCAGTGCTTTTTTTTGCTCAAAGTTCCTTCTGAGCAACCCTGGTCGATCCAATCCTTAATGGTTTGAATATTCTTGGCCGAAAGCGGGGCAAAGCCCATTGGCATTCTCGGCTTTCCACCGGTACTTTCAATTCGTCGAACTAATAAGCTCTTTGCGCTGTGAGCGGGAACAACCGATGGGCCAGATGCTCCACCCTTGAACATGTCTTTGACTGACGCGAGTGAAAGCAATCCGCCCCCATCCTTCGCTTCGTGACATTGGATGCAATGGGCCTTGATGATGGGCTGAATGTCGTGAACGAAGTCCGGCTTCGCCTTGGATTGACCTACACTGGCAAGAATTCCAACAGGGAGACAGCTGACCAAGAGCAGTCGAAATGCAATCAGTCCGGTCGCTCGTAGACTCGTTGCCATCTCCTCATTATCGCAGGTTCAGGGCGCGTTCAGCATTGCGTAATGTATACAAAAATAGTTATGCTGTTGGGACTCTCTGTACGCAGCAACAACTACGATGTTCAAAATTAGCGACTTTCTTATTCCTGGACTCGTTACGGTTGCTCTTGGAGCGTTCATTTGCTCGGAGATTCGAGCGGACCCTTCGGATCCTCCGGGTCCAGTACACGTGGCCGTTTGGACTGGATGGGCCGGTTTTGAATTTGAGGCCTTTCAAAAGGTAGCCAACGACTATAATAAATCGCAAACGCACACGGTTGTCGATGTTTTGTCGGTGAGTGGCAACGGCCCGAAGACGCTCATGAGTGCATCGGCTGGAATTCCTCCCGAAATATCCCTCTTGGGTGGGCCTGAGATGTTGCAATTTGCTTCCGCTGAGGCAATAGAGCCCCTTGATGAGGTCTATAAGGAAACTGGAATCAAAGAAGAAGACTACGTTCCCAGCTACTGGGACATGCTCAAGTACGATGGCAAAATCTATGCGTGGGCTTCGACTCCAGCCACCATCGCCCTGCACTACAACACGGACATTCTCACAAAAGCTGGTTATAGTAAGCCACCCGAGACCATAGAAGAAATGGATACCATGATCGACAAGATCACCAAAATGAAAGATGGTCGTATGGTTATGTCCGGCTTTATTCCTGGTGAACCAGGATGGTGGAATTGGTCGTACGGTCCATACTTTGGTGGTCGTTTGTGGGACGGTACTTCAAAAATCACGGCCAACGAA
>JAYVXG010000590.1:0-3744 GCA_043785475.1 Armatimonadota bacterium | reverse complement strand
AACCTGCGTTGCCGTTCGATATTTACCGAGAGCGAGTGATCGATGCGCCGATCCAGAAGGTTTGGAACTCGATCGCGACGGTGGAAGGTCTCTGCGGATGGTTCTTAGCGTCGGTCGACGGCGACCTCAGCAAAGGCTCGATGGCGATGTTCCACTTTAAGAAGGGTTGCAGTGGCCCGATCAAAGTGATCGAGCGAGACGAGCTGACCTCGCTTGCGTGGCAGTGGCATCCGGGCGAAGTCGATGGTTGCACGTGGGATAAATATCCAGAAAGCGAGCTGACGACCGTGGAATTCACTCTGAAGCAGACCGACAATGGCGTTCAGCTTGTGCTCAAAGAATCGGGTTTCAACAATATTCCCGAGGGCCGACGATTGACTGCGCTTGGTTTAAACAAGGGCGGTTGGACTTGGTGCGTGGACCAAATCAAGGCTTTTGCTTTGGCTTCTGTATGAGCACAGCGCTAAATTACCAAATCTATCAGGCTCTGGGCGACCCGGCCAGATTGACGATGGTCGAGCGGCTCGGCGAAAGCGGCCCGATGACGACCATGAAATTGGTGGAGGGGCTTGGCATGACGCGCCAAGCCGCCACCAAACACCTGATTGTGTTGGAGAATGTCGGCTTGGTAACGAGCGAGCCACGCGGCCGCGAGATCATGCGGACTTTGCGCCTTGAGGTTCTGGACGGTGCGGCCGATTGGCTCTCGGCAAGGGCGAAAGCGTGGGATCGAAAGTTGGACGCGTTGCAGAAGTTTGTTGAGGGGTAGAGCTCTATGGAGGTCAGGCTTCATACATTTGGTCGGTGATGAATCTACTCTCCCGGTTCGTTCCTCACCGACCTCTCTTTCAAAAAGAGGTACCTCGATCGACATGGGCCGAGTTATTAAACTCTTCCAAATATTCTCGAACTCTTAGTCCTACAACATATGGATTTTTCAACACAGATTTCGCCGAGAAACGAAGGATTGTAATGTTGTTGGCCTGCATCCATTCATCACATTCAGCGTCTGTCCTTTTCTTGAGGTCGTGTACGAGACCGTCGACTTCGACTCCTAATCGAATCTCTCGGCAATAAAAGTCTGCGATAGGGGCCCAACAAAATTGTCGATTGAAGTAGAATCCAGTTTGACAACTCTTAAGTTGATTCCAAAGCAGAACTTCTGGCAACGTTATGTTGTTGCGCAAATGGTTTGCAAGATTCCGCTTTTTCTTTGCCATCGAATGCTCAATCATAAGAGATGGACTCGGGCAATGTCAATCGGTACAAAAAGAGATATCCCTTTTTTTAAGAGGGATCGCTGAGGTACGAAGCGTGGGAGTAAATTTGACGAGCAAATTACTCATCAACCAGCCGTTTCAATAGCTCAATGGTTTGGCTTTGGAAAAATGTTTCGAAACGTATACGCATGCTCAGTTTCGCCGTGAGCGAACAGGTATTCGAGCTTGGCTTTCGCTTCAAGAACCGTCGGCTCGGTGCCAGCCTCAACCCACCACATCGCAAGGTGAGCTTCCTCCATCGGGTCGAACCACTCTTTGCGATTCTGCATAACACCCTTGTGCGCGCTTTTGTAGGCGTAATCCATCAGGTGCTCGGGCCCCTCCCAAACGGAGACATTGACGAGGATGGTAGGGCCGAACGGGCGAATGCTCGTCGCGTCGCCGTATTGATCCTTCAGTCGCCAAATAAAGCCGGGGTTCGCCTCGGCGAGGTCATTAATCTCGGCGATTTGATCGACGAACGTCTTCATTGAGGGGTGATGCAGCGGCACCTTCATCTGGGCGATATTGATCTGCGCGAGGTGGTACTCAGGCATTTGGATAGTTTAGACCACTTGGCGAGTAAGCTTCCAGCAGATAAATGACCCAAGACGAACTGATCGCCCAATGGATGAACAAGCAGGTTTGGCTGACCGCCGCCGAGCCAGAGATTGAGTTTCGTCAGGCCCAAGAAGAAGGATTCGATATTTCGCAATTAGAACCCGAGTTCCACTCTCTCATCACCGCCGGAAAGAAAGGACCAAAAGATGTCGCCTGGCATTGGAAAGTGGGCGAGCTGCTAGAAAAGGTCCAGCGTTGTCCCAATCGACTGAATCATGAATACGTCGAGCCGTCAGATCTTGGTAGTATTCATTCGGTATCCGAACAATACGAAATTCCAAAGTTCGAAGATGACAGTGCCGAATTACTGAGAAGACTGCATGGCGGACTCCTCGGACGCATCTGCGGATGCATGCTTGGTAAGCCGTTCGAAGGGTGGCGTAAGCCCGAAATTCAAGCTTGGTGCGAAGAAACCGACAACTGGCCATTAGAAGACTATGTTCGGGAACCGAATGATAGTGAGCGCACAAAAATAGCGGCAAAGTCGAAACGAACCGAGCTAGGGTGGGCCAAGGACTGGACCCGCGAGAAACTCGTCAGCGCGGTCGAAGACGACGACCTTAACTACACCATCGCTGGATTCGACATCGTCAAGAAATACGGACCCGAGTTCCGTCCGGTTGACGTAGCCGAACACTGGTGCGCGAATTTGCCACTGTTCATGATGTGTACCGCTGAACGGGTGGCGTACCGCAACTTCACGATGAGCATTCTTCCGCCCGACAGTGCCACATTCCGAAACCCATACCGAGAGTGGATCGGTGCCCAGATCCGGGCCGATGCCTTCGGCTATCTCAATCCGGGGAACCCAGCCCGAGCTGCCGAATGGGCATGGCTCGACGCAAGCGTGAGCCACATCAAGAACGGAATATACGGCGAGATGTGGGTGGCCGCCATGCTGGCATCAGCTTATGTGCTGGACGATTTCGCAGAAATAATTCAGGTTGGACTCTCATATCTACCACCGAAGTGCCGTCTGCGACAATCCGGCGATGTAATCCTGACAGCTTATGGCGAAGGGAAGTCGTATGACGAAGCGGTTGCTATTGTCCATAAGCATTGGGACGAAACGACCGCTCACGGCTGGTGTCACACGATCTCAAATGCCATGCTAGTGGCCATTGCCCTGCTTTGGGGCGAGAACGATTTTGGCCTCACGATCACGAGGGCGGTAATGCCCGGCTTTGACACCGATTGCAATGGTGCAACCGCGGGTTCAGTCTGGGGAATCGTGAACGGTGTCGACAACATTCCGACTCACTGGTCGGACCTATTCAACGACACCTTGCGATCGCACCTGTTGAATTACCGTGAAGTTAAAATATCGGATTTAGCAGTTCAGATGGTGAACTTGGCCCTGGCGAACCATAATTAATGATATGAGCGATGGACCGCCGAAAATAATGATCCGAAAGAGATCTGACCGAAAGCTTTCGGTGATCCTTAGTTTCATCGCGTGGGTCATCTGCCTTGCAGTCGACTGGTTGGTGAGGCACCTATTCCATGTGCCAAATCCGATCAGTTCCGCGTTCATTGTCGTGACTCTCTCTCTGCTGAACGCTTTCGGCGGCTTTACAGTTTGGCGCCGCTTGTCGGTTAAGGAGAAATGGATTATTGGCCGCGCGATCATTGCCTCGGTCCTTGCCATGGCCGTCGTTCCGTTTCGAGCAGAGCCAATTTCCGCCGTAAGTGTTGGACTTTCAATTTTTGGAATCGCGTTAGGAGCATATTTCGCGCTACCAGTTCAGCGATTGGTCATCGTCACTGAGCGCGATCGGGCGCTGACGAAGACCCAAGATCCGTAACAGATGAAAGCTCCCTCAACACTCAGCGCAATTCTTGGGTTTACGCTTCCTGCCAAGTA
>JAYVXG010000589.1:0-3746 GCA_043785475.1 Armatimonadota bacterium | reverse complement strand
GAACTTTGCGTGGCTATCAGCATAAACATAATTCGCGCCTCCGCTGTGGCGATCATACTTAATCCAACCTTCATTTGGACGGCTACCGCTCCCCCATCGAACCAGCGCAGCTTCACCTGCCCATGTGTCGTAATCGTCTTGTGGTACGTAGTAAAATGAGCTACCTGGGTCTTCGAGGCCCTCAGAATTGCGCTCGCTGAACATGATAATGTTTGGATCGGCAAGACCTGCGATGACCGATTCCGTCGCAAATCCCGGAAGAACTCCTTCAACTGCATATCGACAGGACTTGTGGGTGAAGATCGAGTTGATGCTGTAACTCCACATTGTTAGATTGCCTTGCTCAGCTTGGCATTGCTCACCGTTGGGCAATACCGAACATTCCGTGCCAATAGCTCCCGTACCGCCATTGTAATCCTCAATGGTTGACGTTAAGTGCTTTGACTTGGTCGAATCGTCTACTGGACAGAACAAAAGTTGGCGACTTTTCATGTAGGGCTGAAAGAAAATCGCCCACGGCTTCTCGGCTTGGCTATTGCCGGATCCTCCACCGATGCAGCCACTGATGTTTGTCGGGAGGTCGTCCACCAAGGTTCCATCGTCAAGCACCCATTGCTCGTGGTGATGGTAGAGTGCGTCGTCATTGTCGGCAAGATACATGTAAGTGGCAGTTCCCAATTGCTTTTCGTTGCTAAGACATGCGGTCTTCTTAGCCGCGGCTTTGGCCTGGGCAAAAACTGGGAACAATATCGCCGCGAGAATCGCGATGATCGCGATCACGACGAGGAGTTCAATAAGCGTAAAAGCTTGACGAATTTTAGTCATTCTTTTGATCATGACGTCAATTTCATAGATATCGTATGAGTTGCGACTTCTTCATAAACGATTCAGTTTCAATTCAGAAATGCATGAGCTCTCAACTATTCTAACGCTGATTAGAATCCAATCGTGTACCCCAACGTAAAGCGAATCTGCTTTCCGGTCTGAACGCCAAAATCAAGCAGCAACGGCAGATTCGCGGCACGCCTGTGCGCATTCGAGACAAGCGCTGGTGCATCGACGAGTAAATTCAAAATCGAACTTCTCACAAACACTCGCGCATGCTTCACACGATGCTTCGCAGTTGAAGACAAGAAGAGTTAGATCCTTCCTGCATGGCCTCAACCCACTCATTGCAGTGATGGGCGCAGTTCATGCATAACTGGGCACAATCCTCGAGCCCTGTCATTTGGTTAAATCCTTCCGCACAGTTCCAACATTCTTTTTCACATCGCAAGCAATTCTCTGTGCAATGTCCTAAGGCAAATTCAAGTTCTATCGTTGGGTGTCCGGCTTGCCTCGAGCAACAAGCTATATAAACTTCCAGACGCCAATAACTTTCAACAGTTACGAGCAAAGGGCCCGAGACTGTATAAATGACAAAGTTTACGCAAACTTGCGCAATCGCAATGAATTCAGGATCACTGAAATACTGGAGAACGCCATTGCCCCGGCCGCCAGCATGGGGTTGAGCAGTCCGACGGCGGCCAACGGAATCATCACCACGTTGTAGATGAAGGCCCAAAATAGGTTCCAGCGGATGGTTCCCAGAGTTGCTCTGGCAAGTCGAATGCCCTGAGCCACACCCCGAAGGTCGGAGCGCAGAAGGGTAACTCCAGCTGTTTCCATGGCAACATCGGTGCCAGAACCCATTGCGATGCCGAGATCGGCTTGAGCCAGCGCAGGGGCGTCGTTGATTCCATCACCAACCATTGCGGTTGCTCCTTCCTTTTGATATCGCTGAACGATCGCTGCCTTGTCCGCAGGCAGCACTTGGGCTTCGATCGCCTTAATTCCAACTTGCCCGGCAATGGCAGTGGCAGTTGCCTTATTATCACCCGTAACCATAACCGGATGAATTCCCAATGCCTTGAGCTGTTCGATGGCTTCTCGGCTGTGCACACCGACCTTATCGGACACTGCAAGGCAGGCAAACCGAGATCCACTTGCGACAATGAAAGCAGTTTTTCCCTGACCCTCTAGTTCGGTCATCGCGGTCTGAACTTCGATGGGTAAGTTTTCGACCAAGGAAGCTTTTCCGATTAACCCAGGCACACCATTCACTGTTCCTTGAACTCCCTTACCTTGGATTGCTTGGAACTCTTTGACCTCAGAAATCTTTAGATTTCGACTCTTTGCCTCGTTCAGTACCGCCAATCCGATTGGGTGTTCGCTCGACGATTCGAGAGAAGCAGCGAAAGCCATAGCCTCGTCTTCGGTCCAATCGCCGAATGTCTTTACGTCGGTCAAACTTGGCTTGCCTTCGGTTAACGTTCCCGTCTTATCGAGGAGGATCGTTTTGATTGCCCCAGCAATTTCCAAGGACTTTCCATCTTTCACAAGTACCCCGAGTTCCGCTCCGCGTCCGGTTCCGACCATGAGGGCCGTTGGAGTAGCAAGTCCTAGTGCGCAGGGACAGGCGATAATCAGTACTGCGACCGCAGGCATGATGGCCCCATCGATCCCCTTGCCCAGGGCAAGGTTAATGAATAGTGTGAAGATCGCAATCCCGATAACGATCGGAACAAAGTAGCTGGAAACCTTATCGGCAAGTCCTTGCAGAGGCGCCTTCGATCCTTGGGCTCGTTGGACCATTTTTGCGATTTGCGCCAGCATCGTTTCGGATCCGACATGCTCTGCTCGAAAAACCAAGGTTCCTCGATCGTTCACGGTTCCGCCCGTGACCCGATCGCCAGTCTTCTTGCTCACCGGTATCGGTTCTCCGGTTATCATCGATTCGTTTACGAAGGATTCGCCTTCAGTGACAATGCCGTCTACGGCTACTCGCTCGCCGGGTTTCACTCGAACCATATCTCCAGCTTTAACCTCGTTGATCGACACTTCGCGCTCAACTCCGTCTGGCCCAACGATAGTCGCCGACTTCGGTGCTAAATCCATCAGCTTTCGAATGGAATCTGACATGCGGGACTTCGCCATCGATTCCAAATATCGGCCCAAAAGGATGAGCGTGACAATCACGGTTCCGGTTTCGAAATAGATGTGCTCGCTTTGCATGTGACCTTGGCCGCGAAGGGCAATCAAGGAATATGTTGAGTACGCCCACGCTGCTACCGTGCCCATCGCAACTAACGTGTCCATCGTCGTCGAAAAGTGACGCAAAGCACGGGCGGACAGGACAAAGAACTGCTTTCCACACCAAAAGATGATTGGGGTGGACAGGGCAAAAATGAGCCAGTTTGCCCATTCGGGTCGAGGATGCCATAGCATCGAAATCAGTGTTACAGGAATTGTAAGCAGCCCCGAAATCCACAGATTCATCCGCATCTTGGTGAGCTCCCCCTCAGACTCCATTCGCATGTGTTCGGCGTGTTCGCTGGCCGAATGGTGGGAATGAATATCCTCTTCCACCGTATTCTTTGCCTCATATCCCGCACCCTTTACCGCTTCGATGAGAGAGTCCGCGGAGGTTTGGTCGCCGTGATGTACCACGGCCTGGTGAGTGGCAAAGTTAACGGATGCGTCGTCGACCCCCGCAACACTTTTAAGGGCTTTCTCAATACGGAGTACGCAAGAAGCGCAACTCATTCCTTTGAGATCCAACTGAGTTTCCTCTCGTTTTGGCGCCTGGTGGTGATGCTCAGCGTGGTTCATGCAACTATCCTGGCTTCATAGCCTTCCTTAGCTACAGCCTTGATGAGGTCACCGTGATTGGCAGTGCCATCTACTTCGGCGCTGTTACTACTAAG
>JAYVXG010000588.1:0-3755 GCA_043785475.1 Armatimonadota bacterium | reverse complement strand
TATAGGCCGGCGATGCAACAAGAACCAATTGAAGTGATCGAAGGGGTTGAACCTCAAAAAAATTCCAAACGGGATTGGTTGGGTTCAATGGTAGGACTCACTATCGTTGTTGGTGGAATGGCCATTCTCTACAGTGTTTTTCGAGAAGCTCTTCACCTTTTCACAACTCCGCCCAGCGTTTGGCTGAATATAAAACCCGGGCAACCGATAGAATTGGCAAGCGCTTTCAACTCAATCTTTGGCGTGATCCTCAAAATTATCTTGCTCGTGATCATGGCTTGGCTCGGATCAGTTATAACTAACCGGGGCATTTTTCTGTATAGCCAGAGCAAAGCGGGACTAAAGTCCTGACTGGTAAAATTGCCTGTTGAATGCTCAATGTCTCGACATATGTGTCAGGTTTTTCACAAACGTTTGCGATCAATACCTTTTCGCGCTATCATTAATCTAACTGATCGTGCGGTCAGTTTCTTTTGAGGTTATCATCATTATGAATTTGGGCAAAATTACCCGTGGCGCGGCTCTCACCGCATTTTCAACTTGTGCGCTGTATGCAACCGCGCAATCAGCTCCTGCAGCCAGCATGTACTGGAACAAACTTGGCGACGCGGCTGGGGCAACCCCCACTTTCGTTGATGTAACTGCCGGATCGACCGTTACATTGAGTTTTTACCTAAACAGTTCAAACTTCCCGACAAATTTGGCCAATATTTCCACAATGGTGGGATTTGACACATCCACGGCTACTGGCGCATCATCTCCCGCCGGCAGCGGCATAACCGTTGCCCATGGTGGCACGGATGCGGCGCCAACTGGCATTCCGCTTACTTGGGATGCTGTAACCTTCCCCGGAGGAAGTCAAATTAATAAATTTGGCGGTGGATTTGATTCAAGCGCAGCAGCTCGACCATGGGGTCTCTGGACTACCGATGTGACTTTTTCGGACTTCGGATTTGCCAACACGACAAGCCGACACATGTTCGATCTCACGTTTACGGTTTCCAATACTTTGGTAGCGGGCAATCTTCGACCGATCACAATTTACAAGTCGCCGAATAATTCTGGTGCTTGGGATTCCAACGTGTCAGACTCAGCTTTACCGGCCAACACGGCGTTTACTCCGAGTTATGTTGCTAACCTGAGAGTTGTAAACCCTGTCCCAGAACCTGCATCTTTTGCGGTTCTTGGTTTGGGCCTGATCGCACTTGTTCGGCGAAGAAAGAAATAACCCCAAATTCGATGTGTCTGCAAGGTGGTTTCGATCATCTCGCAGGCACAGTCTGCTTTTTTTGGTTGTTCATTACCTGTCTTACATGGCCCAAAATCTATGTGACAAAGCAAAGGGCGGTACTGTAGCAAAGCTCTGAGTTCACCTTAACATACTTTTTTAAATAAGAAGCGAAAAGGCCGAGCTGTTAGGAAAAAATTCGAACACTGACCCCAAGTAGGGTTTTTGTTGAAGTGAAATTCTTGTTGGGAGAAATTTAAACGTGAAAAAAACTGGAATCATAATTGCAACGCTGCTCGCCCTTGCGAGCATAGCGAATGCTGACATTGTCGGAAAAGCCGTAACGGTTCATGCGAAAGTTATCAGCATGACATCGGACCAATTGATGGCGCGTGAAAGGGCCTACGGTCCTAAATTGCCAATTCGAAAACTGAAGGACTACGAAACTGAGCATGAATATGATCGGAGCCACTTGCGCCAAAATCCTAGTTCGCCTAATTCGGCTACTTGGCCCCCAATGCTTAACGATGCCCCCGTGCGAACGACCGACGGTGGCAAAAATAATCGTCCGCCTCTCTTTTCGGTTCCAGTAAATTTTGGTGGTCCGACGCTTGGCGAAAGTGGATTTGTTCCACCGGATTCAGATGGAGATGTTAGTCTCAGCTCTGTGATCGTTGCGGCTAATGGGCGGATTAAGTCCTACGATCGACTTGGAAATCTGGGATCACTTAATTTGGACACCAGTGTCTTCTTTAGTTCTCTCGCCCCTGTGGGTGGAACCAGCGACCCTCGAGTTGTTTTTGACCGACTATCGGGTCGATGGTATGTCGAAATCCTTGATCTTGCAAACACAAATAACCGACTCTTATTGGCGGTCAGCGATTCAGAGGCGATTTCAGGCTCAACAGTTTGGAAGTTCTTCGCATTTGCTCAAAATATTGGCGGTGGCGCCTCGGGATTCGCCGATTACGCGACATTAGGAGTTGACGCAAACGGAGTCTATATTGGTACCAATCGCTTTAACGGCTCATTTCAAAATTGCGACCTTTTTGCAATTGACAAGGCAAATCTTCTTCTTGCGTCTCCTGTCTTAACGGTCACTCCTTTCCACAACATCATTGCCGCTACTGGTACGGGCATGTTTACGCCGTGGCCTTGTTCAAACGACGATCCTACGGCAACCGTAGCTTTTGTTGTGGGTGTTGACAATGCTATTTTCGGTTCCCTCGACTACCGACGTATAACATTTTCCGCAGGTGTCTATAGCCTGTCGGCCAATACGCCGCTTACGGTTCCTTCGACTTCTGTTCCATTACAGATGCCAATCTCAACTGGGGCGGCCACGGTCGGCACGATTGATTCTTTGGACGACAGACTCTTTTACGCTCGAGTGTTTCGAAACCGCGTAACTGGCGCGGTTACGGTTCACACCGCCCACGGCATTTCGACGGACGCCGCTGGAGTTTCAGGAGTGGCCAACAGTCGGAGTTCCGCGCGCTGGTATAACATCGGCAACGTTTTTTCAGGGGCTGCGACTTTGACCGCTTCTGGAACGGTCGTTGACGGTTCTGCAGCAGGATTCAAGTATTGTTCGATCCCTTCGACTGCAATGAATGGTCAAGGGCACCAATTTGTAGGATTCACTCTAGGCAACACGGCAAACTCTCCGGGCGTTGGAGGTGCTTATCGTTTATCAACCGATCCACTTGTGACCGCTCCAACGGGTATCCAGGCGGGAGTCAATTACTATAACGTACAATCTGGGACTCCTACCGGAAAGCGATGGGGTGACTATTCGTTCACGATGGTCGATCCTCGGGACATGATGAGCATCTGGTCGTTCCAAGAGTACTGCAATGCTAATAACTCATGGCAAGTTCGTGCCATCAAGGTTTTGGCGCCTGCTCCTACAGTAACTTCTTTGACTCCCAACAACGGGGCACAAGGACAAACCATGAATGTGGTTGTTACCGGAACCGGCATCTTTGACCCTGATGCAACGTACCCAGATCATTTGGCGTTTAGCTTCGGTGCTAACATTACGGTCAATGGTGTCACCTGGAACAGCGAAACCCAAGCCACGGTTAATATAACGATTGGCGGCGCGGCTGCGACCGGCGCTCGAACGATCACATTAACAAACCCCGATGCTCAAACCGCAACTAGTTCGTTTACTGTGAATCTCGGAGTCAAGACCGTTTCTGGAACGATCTCCATCCAAGGCTACGTTGGGCCAAATGTGCTGACACCTGCGAATTTCGTTTTTGAAATTCGAGATGCCGGCACGAATGCATTCATCGAGAATCCTGGTTCTGTGACCTACAGCCTCGGTGCGTTTACGTTCACTACCAATCAGCCAGCGGGAAGCTACAAGTTGAGAATTCGAGGTGTCAACCGATTCCTCGTCTTCTCAGCCAATAACGCTGTCCTCGTCCGGGGCATCTGGATTGAGCTATTCTCTGATCAACGGTGATGCGAGTGCAGATAATATTGTTGGACTTGCAGACTTCAACCTGTTGCGAGCGGC
>JAYVXG010000587.1:0-12005 GCA_043785475.1 Armatimonadota bacterium | reverse complement strand
TTGCGAGCGGGAGCTCTGGCAAGGTCGATCGAAGACACTTGACATACTCCTCGGTAAATTGCATCGGGACCAAGTCGGGGCAGGGGAAGTATCGATAGTCGTTTTCCGCTTCCTTCAACCGCATCGCAAAGGATGTTTCCTTTTGCTCATTCCAACCCCGCGTTTCCTGCAGCACTTTCTGGCCCGCATCGAGTACGGCCGATTGTCGCCGAACTTCGAACGCAATCCCCATCTGAACCGAGCGAAACGAGTTGAGGTTCTTCAGCTCGGTCTTGACTCCCAGTTCGTCTTGCCCTTCAGCACGAATTGAAATGTTTGGCTCACACCGCAGCGAGCCTTCTTCCATCTTTCCGTCGCAGACGCCGAGGTATATCAAAATCTGTCGCAACTGAGCAAGGTACTCCTTCGCTTCTTCGCCATTGTGGATGTCGGGCGGGAAGTCGGTAACGATTTCCATAAGCGGAGTCCCCGCTCGGTTGTAATCCACGCCGCTTCCGCCGCTGGGAAGGTGCATCAGCTTGCCGGTATCTTCTTCGAGATGTACTCGGCGGATGCCGATTCGCTTTGTGCCTCCGCCAGACGCGGGGATATCGAGATAGCCGTGGTAGCCAAGCGGGTTTTCTTCGCCGTATTGCGAAACCTGGTACCCCTTGGGCAAATCGGGATAGAAATAGTTCTTTCGATGGAAGATGCTGTTCATCGCGATCTTGCAATTCAGCGCCAGAGAGGTCTTGATCACCATTTCGATTGCGGCTCGATTCGGAACCGGCATCGCGCCGGGCAAGCCAAGGCACACCGGACACGTTCGGGTATTGGGTTCGCCACCAAAAGCAACTTGACAGCGACAAAACATTTTCGATTTTGTTGCCAATTCTGCGTGGACTTCCATTCCCACGCTACATACATAGTTCGCCATGAATCTCGTTCAGTTTACCGAGCATCCGTAACTTGAACGGGCTCGCGCGCCAACTGGGCGTCGGATTACACCCTGTTTTGATCAAAAAACGTCAACCGTTCGGGTCGATAAGTCGTATTTAGAGATAAGCTATTCCAGCGAAAAGCACTCGACATCTATTTATATGGAAATCAAGATTCCCGCATCCTTCAAGGACACCAAACATTCTCCACTAGTCAAATGGCTACTCGAAGGACATCTTGAAGAACCCGTCGGACCGTATGCGCCCGAGGCAAGTAAGACCAAACACAAACTTCACCCTTGGTGGCAGGTCATGTGTCTTACAGGCGTCGATTATTTTTCGACCCTTGGTTACCAGCCCTTCATTGCGTTTGAAGCGGCCAAATATCTCTCGCCGTTCGCAACCATCATTCTTGTCCTGTTAACCCTGTTCGGCGCCTATCCGGTTTACGCAAAAGTTGCACAGCACAGCCCGCACGGTGAGGGCTCGATCGCAATGCTGCAAAAGCTCCTTAGCTGGTGGCAGGGCAAAGCTTTTGTTCTCGTTTTGCTAGGGTTTGCGGCTACAGACTTCATCATAACCATCACTCTTTCCGCGGCTGACGCTGCAGTTCACCTCATTGAAAACACGTACGTACAGACCCACTTGCCGATCCATTTGCAAGGACATGAAGTCACAGTTACACTACTTTTGGTCTTAACCTTGTCTGCAGTCTTCTTGAAGGGGTTTAAAGAGGCAGTTGGAATTGCCGTAGTCTTAGTAGTTGCCTATCTCGCACTCAATTCAATCGTCATTTTTCATGGGCTTCAAGTCATGTTCTCCGATCCGCACTACTTGTCGTCGTGGCGGGAAAACTTGACTAAATCACCGGGAACGCATGGTGGAAATCCGATCATGATCCTCGCGGTTGCCGCATTCCTTTTTCCAAAACTTGCGCTGGGCTTGTCTGGCTTTGAAACGGGAGTCTCGGTTATGACGCTGGTCAAAGGCAATAAGCGAGACACTGAAGAAAATCCCGTAGGGCGAATCAAGAACACTCGAAAACTGTTGCTGTCTGCCGCACTCATCATGAGCGTGGCTCTGATTTGTTCGAGCCTAATCACAACCACTTTGATCCCCGCAGTGGCTTATGAAAAGGGTGGACCTGCCTACGAACGCGCCTTGGCGTTTCTGGCCTACAAGTTCTACGGTCCAACCTTTGGCACGATTTACGACGTCAGTACGATTCTAATCCTCTGGTTTGCGGGTGCTTCGGCAATGGCCGGATTGCTAAACCTAGTTCCTCGTTACCTGCCAAAGTTCGGAATGGCTCCCGAGTGGACCAAAGCCAACCGTCCTCTTGTATTGATCTTCACCGCTATCTCTTTCACCGTAACTCTCATTTTCAAAGCCAGTGTTTCTGCGCAGGGCGGCGCCTATGCGACCGGCGTATTGATGTTGATGACTTCAGCTGCCGTCGCCGCCACGATATCGACACCGAAAAACAAGAAAGCTGCCCGATGGGGATTCGGCATCATTTCGTTCGTTTTCATCTACACGACGATCATCAATGTTTACGAAAAGCCAGACGGCATTAAGATCGCCGGATTTTTTATCCTCGGAATCGTGATCGTATCCTTCATTTCCAGAATTTGGCGAACGCTTGAGCTCCGAGTGAGTAGTGTCGAACTCGACCTCAAAGCCCTCGAATTTGTGCGATACGCGACCCAAGGGAGCCACATTCGCATCATCCCGAACCGGCCGGAAGGGATGGATCGGGACGAGTATGAGCGAAAGGAAATGGAAACTCGCCGAGACCACGATATCGCGGCTAACGAGCCCATTCTCTTTGTCGAAGTACGTATTGAGGACGCCTCAAACTTCACTGGAGCTCTCAGAGTTCGCGGATACGAAGTTGAGGGCTATAAAGTACTCCGAGCGACGGGTGTCGCAGTACCAAACTCCCTTGCGGCACTGTTGCTCCACATGGGTCAACTCAGTGGCAAACGCGCCCACGCGTACTTCAATTGGGGTGAGCGCGGACCGGCATCGTACCTCATGAAATTCCTATTCTCGGGTGAAGGTGATATTGCTCCGTTGACCCGTGAAATCTTGCGCCGTTGCGAAACCGATCCGAACCTCCGCCCGGTCATTCACGCCGCGAGTTAGTCCAAAAGCTCGCCTCTCCTAATTCAGCGTGGACTAGAGCCCTGCGGTGCCAATGCCAATCTCCACGTTGATTTGTGAGAGGGGTCAGGGGGGAGGGCTTTTGTCAGCATGCTGAGCTGTATTCATCGCCACCGCTGGACCCCATTGGCCCCGACGCCTCATCCAATCGAACATCCGGTCAGCCCGAACCGACCGGAAAATCCCTCCAAGCGCCAAAACCACCGCCGAAGCCCTTAAAACCATCCACAAAACATTCATTGGAGATTCCTTGGCGAACAGCAAGAGCGCTGATACAAGGACCAACGGCAACCAGAACATTGGACGCAACAAATCTCGAAGTGGAGACGTCTTCGATGGGGAAGGCAAACCACTTCCTTTCGCCAGAGCCGCCTCCAATTTCACCCGGTACGAACTTTGCTTTCGCGTAACCACCAATGTCGATCCCGCCGAAATGCATCCGTTCAAACCCGCCAGAGCTAACGCAACCTGCCAGAAGCTTGGGGGCAAGAAATGCCCTTTCTGTGCAAGCCAATGAATGCCCGCATCCCACGCCTTCTCCAACGATTTACCGAGCAACAAATACTGAATAAAGAATCCCTGAAGCGCCGCCCAAACCCCTACTAGAAACGCCCCAAAGGCGATCCCCAACCGGCTCCAGCGCAGCACCATCGCTCCAACCGTAAAAAGAAAACCTTGAACCACAATGGCGATGGTCGGCGTTATCCGACTTCCCGCCGGAGAGACCGCCTTGATTCCCGCCGCGATCAGCGAAACCCAAACCGTTAAACTCTTTCGCCCTAGCTTCTCAGAGACTAATGCCAAAACTGAAGCTTGCAAGGAGCCCATGACCGTGCCCGTAAACGGGAATTTCGAAGCGTGCAGCCACGACCCGACCGACCACTCGATTCCACCCGATCCGGCACCGTAGACCCCAATTCGCTCCCAATCGCGCAATTCTACCAAACTCGAGACCAACCGAGCCTCGGTGGTCCCATCCACCGGCAACACAAGGTCAAATGAACGCCCGAGGTGCCGCTCGACCGCGACCTGAACGCCGTCGCGCAAAGTCACACAAACCATCCTCGGCGACGACTTCTCGATGGCTTCCCAGTACGGAACTAAACCATTTCCTTCCGCTTCCCACTTGCCCAACTCGTCCAAGACAATGAGATCTTGCGAAGCAAGGCTCTGCGACCAAACGCTCAATCTCTCGAGCGTTGCCGGCTCCAAAACGTAGCCAGTTGCACCTTCTCGGTGAGCAAATAAGGTGTCTATGCCCGATTTGACCCAGTGCAGAGTGTAGTCGCTGGCCCCTTTCATCGCAATCGGGCGTTCGCCCGCGACCGAAACAAACCCGTCAACTTCGTAGCCAAGCTGAATCGCACTGTCTGTAAAACTGGATAGCGTCCTCGATTTCTCGCTCCCAACCGGACCAGTAATCGCGACGAGCAACATTGAATTATTTCGCCGAAAGGCGCTTGGCGAGCGACTCTTTCCAGAGCGTGCTGAGTTGGGGAAGGTTGTGCAATTCGTTTAAAATTTTTCGATCCTTTTTCTCGGTCATGTAGATGTGAAAGGCTCGATCAATGGTCCAACTTGGATGAGGACGGCTGGTGAGAGCCAATTTCTGCCCCGATTCGACCATGCCTTGTTTCAACGCCCGTGCATACCAACCACCTTTTCGATTGGCGATGACTTCGAGGTTGAGACCGGGCTTATCCAGCCTTCTCGCGAGCTTGAAACACGGCAGTCTTGGCTGACTGACCTCAATTTCGATGTCATCTGAGACCCAAATGTCGCCAATGCAAACTTCGATTTCGTTAGTGCCAGAAACGGTGAAATTTTCACCGAAGCCGCCGTAGCTAACTGGATGCCCGAACCGTTCCTCCCACGCTGGGTAATGCTCTGCGGAGTACAAAAGGAGAGCGCGATCAGGACCGCCATGGTGGACGAGGTCGGCTTGGCCATCACCAACGATGTTGGTTTCGCTCAGATAGACCGGCCGCTCGACAGTTGACTTAAAGATCCCAGACTCCCACGAATGGTCTTCGCCATCTTGAATGGGGCTGTCATAGCGTTTGGGCAGGCCCACCTGGATGGACAAAATCTCGATCTCGGTCACCGCTCAATGCTACCTCTGCCGGTTGCGGTTCTCGTTGGTTCGGTAAACTGAACTTTCACGCGCCCGTAGCTCAGTGGATAGAGCAACTGCCTTCTAAGCAGTGGGTCGCTGGTTCGAGTCCAGTCGGGCGTGCCACTTTGAACCTAAAATGGACCTTAGGTATCGTGAATTTCAGCCAGTTTGAGACACTGATGCTTCACCGAGTGACATCCTGTGTCGTCCACTGTCAACTACTGACTCAAATCTTGTAGGGGACAAATTTGTGAATTTCTCTTGGCCCACTCACGGACCAAAACGCCAACTACTCATTCCTAGGCAGGCCAAGCGCAACGAGCTCGCCCACGGTTCTGTGTCCTTCGATCGGATGCCGAAGTGGCAAATCTTTATTAATGCGGTATCGGTTCTTTCTTCCGAGCTTATCGCGAATGAGGATGTTTTCAGCCTCTAAGTCCGCAACGATTCTCTGCACAGCCCGCTCGGTAATCCCAACTGAAATTGCAACCTCACGAAGTGTGGCGTCAGGCAAGAGATCAAGGCAAATTAGCACATGAGAGTGGTTTGTCAAGAAAGTCCATGCTGACTTCGATGGATAATTTTTCTCGTTTTTGTCATTCAAGCTTGACATTTTGATTCTCACATACGACATACTTATCGTGAATTACAAAACGTGACACATTTTACGTCATCTGTGTGTCGCGAACTAAATTTAGTATGACAGGACGGGAATAATCAAATGCGCTCGAATCAAAATTCAAAATCCTCAACGATCCTCAAGGTGGCCAGAAGCCAGGCTTTCCCTTTGGTTGTACAAGTTGGGACGACAGCTCTTGCATGCCTCATGGGTGTCGCTCTACTCATGAGCTTCGTCAATCCTGTACCCCTGGTTTTTGGAGGATTCATTTTCAGTCGAGTCACCTGCTTTCTCGGGTTTCTCGTCACGGTGGTTGGGGCGGTGGTGGTCCAGTACACCAGAAGATATTTAGATGGCGACCCAAAGCTCGCTTCTTTCACGTGGTTCCTTGGCCTGTCTATTAGTTCAGCTCTTTGCATGATGTTGGCCGACAATCTCCTGCTGCTTGTAATTGGTTGGGGAATCACCAGCATAGGTCTTCACTTCCTCTTGACCTATTACAAATCAGAAGAGGATGCCTCCATCGTAGCGCGCAAGAAATTCATTATTAGTCGCCTCGGAGACATCGCGCTGCTTCTTGCCTTAGTATCAATCTATCAATCATGGGGCACATTATCGCTAACTCATTTATTCGAGCAAATGCGAATTTCCCACCAAACCCCGGTTGCCGCTGTATGGTGGATCTGTATTGCAGCGATTTCTAAATCGGCACAGTTTCCATTTCATACTTGGCTTCTCCGACACCGGTTTCTGCCCTGATGCACGCAGGAATTATCAATGGCGGAGGTGCCTTGCTCTTGAAGTTCTCGCCAGCCATTATTGAGGTGCCGTCCGCGGGATTATTCTTAGCCCTTACTGGCAGTGTTACGATGGCGATCAGTATGGTTAGCATGTGGGGACAAGCAAGCATCAAACGCAAACTCGCTTGGTCCACGGTAAGCCAAATGGGATTCATGACCGCAGAATGCGGTATCTCTGCGTTTGTTGCCGCGCTGATACACATCCTCGGACATGGAATTTACAAGGCAACGGCCTTTCTGGACTCTGGCACGGTTGAGCCAGTTTCTCCTCGACCGGCTGGCTTGACTAGGGCACCTTCCCTTGTGCTCATATCGGCCGGATTATTGCTATCACTTCCGCTCCAGATAGGTTTTCATGTGGGAGAAATCGCTCCAGCGCAGTATGCGGTTATGGCGATGACTGGATTGGCCGTTGGCCATGTATTGGTCGCCTTATACACCTACCTCTCGATCAACACTTCGCCAATTCGTTCATGGATGACGATTATTGCCTGCTCACAGCTCATCGCATTCATTTCTGCTTCCACGTTTCAGGTGGCAACCCAAACGCTTCAACTGCCACTTCCTCATCCATCCCAATTGACGACGATCACATGCGCCATTCCGGTGGTGACCATGGCCGGGCTGACCTTGTATCGGGCTTTTGAGGCGGATTTTAGAGCATCAAAAATTGGAAGGGCAATCTACATTCATTCTCAAAGCGGATTCTACGTTGGTCTGCTTGCTGACAAGCTCGTTTCCAAAATCTGGAACCCGTCCCTCACGAAAAATTGATATGAACATCGCAGAACAACCCACAGCCCCCGAATCTCAGTTAAACCCCATGGACCCCGTTCGGTCTGCATGTGCGCTCATACCTCCACTCTACAACCTGGAAAACTTCGTGGCCGTTAATCCGTTTCTTGGCTGGTCGAGCATGCAATTTGTTGAGGCATCCGATCGGATTTCTTCTGGACTGGATACAGATATTCTGCCTGGTCTCGATCATTATCGCAAAGCTTGGCAAGATCGAATGATTAACTCAGAGGATATAGACATTGCGGCACAGCGGCATGGACTACATCCGGATGAAATATTCAATGCATTATCCGGGCAGAACAAAGAGAGGCCGTCGGCGGTACCACATGGACGATTGGCATCTGAGCGAGTCTTCGAATGCAGTGGCATTGAGCTGACGAAGATCCTCAGGAGGTTTGTCTCCCGATGCCTCGCAGATGTCTGCTCCAATCCGTCAATCGACTCGGGGCACCCGATCACACCGGACAAGCTTTATCAGGAACTGCTTGAGAGGGCCTCCATGGATAAGACGTTCGAACTGATGGGCGTTTCAGGCTGGAGAAGCTGGATGAAGTCAGCACCGACTGACTACCGCACGGCTGTAAATTGGGTTAGCCCGAAACTTTCACTCGGACCATCCGAGGCTGAAGCCTATTCCTATCGACTTCTTTGTTCTCAATATGGCTGGGCTTCCTACCTTCGTGGCATGGGCTGGAACTCAAATCAGAATGACTTAGCTTTCGTCGAGGCACTCTGCGCGGCCCTGCAAATTTTCGATCTAGCAGTTGCTGAGCTAATGCTTAATGGACCCATTCGCTATTCTCAGCCTTCCACAAGCCGAGAGAACACCTTAGTCCGCCTTTGTCTTCAAGATGCCTATGAAGACCGACTCATGAAGTCTCAATTTACGAACCTCATCGTCAATAAAAGGGAGGTTGCGCAGAGTCGAGCAGACTTCCACGTCATCTTCTGTATAGACGTTCGCTCTGAAGTGTTGAGGCGAAAATTAGAAGTGCAGAGTTCCAAAGTGGAGACTGCTGGATTCGCCGGATTTTTCGGAGTAGGAGTGAATCTTATAACCGAGGAACAATCGAGCCCCCGATGTCCGGTGCTCCTTACTCCGCAACTTGAGCTACAGAACAAGCGACTTGAGCCCTCAAAATCTTTAGGTCCTGCTCTTCGAATGTCGTACTCCTCACCCGGTTCCTTCAGCTTGATCGAAACGATTGGGATGGGTTACATCGGTGCCCTTCTTTCGAAGACCATGGGACTATTTCGAAAAATTCGAGTGGACGAGAGATCAGCGGTTGCCAGTAGCTATTCCGAGAGCCACTTTGGTCTCACCCTCGCCGAGCGAGTCGCGCTAGCCGAATCTATTCTCGTCAATACGAGCATCCGAAATCGACTCGGCAAGATTGTGGTTTTGTGTGGGCACGGAGGACGCTCGTCAAATAATGCTCACGAAGCAAGCCTTGATTGCGGTGCCTGCGGAGGTCACTGCGGAGCTCTTAATGCGCAGATGGCAGTCGAAGTTTTGAATGACAAGGATGTTCGCGACGAACTTGAAAAGCGAGGTTACAATGCTGTCAAGGATGCGCTATTTTTGGCTGGTCAACACGATACTTCTACGGACCTTGTCTCTATATTCCAACCACTTAGTACTTCGGAAGATCAAGACCGAATGATTGTAGAGCTCAAGGGATTATTGGCCCCAGCGTCCGCAGCATGTCAACTGGAACGGGCAAAGGCCATGGGGATCAACGAAAACGTTGAACGGAACATCCTTGAGGTTCTCGAACGCAGAGCCAATGACTGGTCCGAGGTTCGTCCTGAGTGGGGTCTGGCCCGTAACGCAAGCTTTATTGCGGCGCGAAGGTCGCGAACTCGTTGTGCGAACCTCGAGGGAAGGACATTCTTACACGACTATGACAACGATTCTGACTCCGACGATTCAGTTCTCAAGCTCATTCTAAGCGCCCCGGTTGTCGTTGCCTCGTGGATTAACTTGCAATACTTCGCCTCGACTGTGAATAACGAGCGGTTTGGTTGCGGAACAAAAGCTCTCCTAAATCGAATCGGGAGCCTGGGCGTTATTTCTGGGAATGAAGGTGACCTTAGAGTCGGGCTACCAATGGAATCTGTTCATCGCCCAGATGGATCGTGGTTTCATGACCCAGTAAGGCTTCAGGTTGTTGTGGAGGCGCCCACCGACAAGATTGATCGGGTACTTGACCAGGTCCCATCCGTCGCAGATCTTGTCAAGAACGGGTGGGTGAGATTGTTTGCCTTAGCACCAGAATCAGAGGTAGTCCACTTGAAGAGGATTGAAGGTTGGGAAGCGTTCTAGGGAAGCCCATGAAGAAGATAACTTTCCGGTCGCCAGACGACTTTCATGTCCACTTGCGAGACGGAGAAATGCTAAAGAACGTTGTGCGATTTACCTCGAGGCAATTCGCTCGGGCAATTGTTATGCCCAATCTTGAGTCGCCCGTCATCACGACAGAGCAGGCTTTAGGCTACAAATCCCGTATTACATCCGCGCTTCCAGATTCGTGTGGTTTCACACCACTGATGACTGCCTATTTAACCGAAGAATCCGACTCGTCCGATATCCAATATGGATTCGAAAGTGGAATTCTAACTGCTTGCAAGCTGTACCCGGCTAGTGCGACAACAAATTCTGCACGGGGAGTACGGCAAATTGAACGAGTATTCCGGGTGCTTGCGGTTATGGAGCGAATAGGTATGCCATTGCTTATTCACGGCGAAATTACAGACGTTGACATCGACATCTTTGATCGAGAAGCGGTATTCATCGAGCGTGTTCTATCAAAGGTCATTGCTTCGTTCCCATCTCTCAAAATTGTCTTAGAGCATGTCACCACCAGCGATACGGTAGCCTTTGTCGAATCCAATGGGCCAAATCTCGCGGCCACGATTACGCCTCACCATCTTGAAATCAACCGGAACGCAATGTTTCAAGGAGGATTTCGGCCACACTTCTATTGCCTTCCGGTCGCCAAAAGGGAGCGACATCGTCTTGCAGTGCGAAAGGCTGCGACGTCGGGCTCTTCCAAATTCTTCATAGGCACGGACTCAGCCCCTCATCGAATCGGAGATAAGGAATCTGCCTGTGGCTGTGCAGGGATTTTCAACGCGCCCTTCGCCCTTGAATCCTATGCCAAGACCTTCGAAGAAGAAGATGCACTTCACCATCTCGAAGCGTTTGCTTCAGTGAACGGAGCAATGTTTTACGGCCTACCGTTGAACGAAGGAACCATCACATTGGAGCGATCAGGCTCAGAAGTGCCCCTAACTTGCGGGACGGGCGCAGAAACGGTAGTTCCATTTCACGCAGGAGAAACTCTTGCTTGGAGACTGAAACCGACATAGGGGGCTGATGATTGACCGTTACAAATCTCAACTTGTTTGTATCGCAACCAAGCATGGAAAAGAGAAAGTAATTGCTCGCCCCCTCGTATATGCGCTCGGGCTAGATTCAGTCGTCCCGCCGGAACTTGATACTGACTCCCTTGGCACATTTTCGGGGGAAGTAGAACGGAAGGGGACCATGAGTGAGGTCTGTCTTCATAAAGCTCGCTTGGGCATGCAGGCAGCCGGAACATACCTCGGTATTGCAAGCGAGGGAAGTTTCGGACCCCATCCCAGGTTCTTCTTCATTCCGGGCGGAATTGAGGTGATGACGTTCGAGGATGATGAATCAGGCTTTGCCGTTACTGAGAGCTTTGTAACGGAAAAGACTAACTTTGCACACTGTGAGACGAGAGATTGCGCTGAAATTGCGGAATGGCTAACTAAAGTGAAATTCCCCTCACATGCTTTAATCGTGCGTTCCAAGTCAGACCCAAGTGGCACTTACCTGGCCAAAGGCATCCAGTCTATGCGAATGTTGCGCGATGCTGTTGCTCACGCATCTGAAACGTCAGAGGATGGCCTTGCATTAATTGAAACAGATATGCGGGCTCACCTAAATCCTCTGCGAATGGCTTCCATTCGAAAACTTGCCTTTCGATTGGCTCGTCGGATTGCAACAACCTGCCCTGGTTGCGGGTTGCCAGGGTGGGGCCGCACGGATGTGGTAGTTGGGCTGCCATGTGAATCCTGCGGAAGTGCAACCGAAAACATCCTTCGTGAAGTCTTCACCTGTGTGAAGTGTTCCCAAAAAGAGGAAATTCCCCGCAGCGACGGAATCGTGTGTGCACCTGCCCAGCATTGTCCGGTGTGTAATCCTTAGAATAAAAGGAGTTGTTCTAGTTCTCGAATTGCACTTTATCGGACAAGACTTTTGCGCAACCAGAAGGCGCAGCGTCATGGTGTTAACTGCCTGACAAAATCGCAGGAAAAATCTAGTTAGATTCTTCTAGGTTGATTTCGCTTCACGCTAGCGAACCCGAATCACTTATGGCAATGCCTGGGAATTTGTCTTTGAGTTCATCAGGGAGCATTATTTTTGTCCATGCCCGGCGGTTATACCTTTGATGTATTTCTGATGCATTCCCATGTGACGTCCAGTGTCGCCCACTGACAACTACAGATTCAAGACCCACCGCTCAGAGGCTTCAAAAACATCTTCTAAGCAGTGGGTCGCT
>JAYVXG010000586.1:0-3762 GCA_043785475.1 Armatimonadota bacterium | reverse complement strand
TTGACCATCTGATCTACTAGGCGTGGCGCTCAAATTGACGATTTTTGCATCTGGGAACTTTGCCCTTAGCAAGTCCCAGCTAGCGGCAACATTGTGGTGGGCTTCGTCAAAAAGAATAAGATCAAAAAATCCGTCAGGCACAGCAGCGAGCCATTTGTTCGAGTCGCCTTGAAGTTGCTGAATGTTTGTGACAACTATGTCAGCATCGGTCAGATCGCCAATATTTGTATTGCCACCCCTAATCTCCGCCGGCTCAGGGAACTCAGCACTCGGCAATATTTTGGCCTTTTCGTAAAAATTTCCTGCAACGGTGATATTAACGTCCTTGAATAGCTGGTCAGCAATATTTAGACCTGGTGCGACAATGAGGGTTCTTTTTGAACCCACTGCGAATGGGGCGATGGCAATGAGGCCAGATTTACCGCATCCGACTGGCAACACTATACCAATTTCTCGATCTGCGGTTTGATCTTCAAAATGAGCTTTAATTGCGTCGAAACTCTCGACTTGGGGCAGACGAAGCAGTTCGTTGCCGGAAACAGCTGGAGTGACGCGTGCAAAAAATGATTGTTCTGTATTCACTGTTATCCTGATTATCTTATCGAATCCATCGTGAAAGTGATTTGTGGTCGTCCCAGGCATTAAATCACATTTACGTTGAAGTACTTCTAAACTTCAAGCAACTTTACCTTCTTCAATCAATATCCCAGGAATCTCTAAAAGTGAACAGCCACCCCTTTTTACAGGGATGGCTGTTCACTTTGGTGGACCTAATACCGAGCCAGTTCAACCGAGCCAATCGTTACTGCAAGCACTGAAAGGCCCGCCATTTCCCGAACTTTGACGCAACGCTCTGATTTTCGCAAATCTGATTTAGTGGGTTAGCGAAGACTGACAACCCAAGGAGCTGCGGCCATATAGATTTCCTTGCCGGGATTAACCTTACTGGCAAGCCGAATACGAATAACCGGCTTCTGAAGATTGCCCTGTTCTATCACATAGACATTTTTCGCCTTGTCTCTAATTGCAACGTAGACACCTAGTCCAAAGTGAGTTGTAAAGAACTTCCCAGATTGAACATATTGACCAGCACCGATGCAGTTAGATGGATTATCTCCATAGAGGAAGGTTGGCTCCACGGGAACCCACACTCCACGCGCATTTACTTCCGCTCGAGCATGGCGTCCTATAGGGGTCGAAGCCAGATTCCAACCAACGACGACACGAGTTGAATAACCAGAACCAAGCATTCCTGCCTGAAAGAGATTGCAGAATGAACCACAGTCTCCGCTTTTGCTTTTTAACACGTTTGTTGCCGATTGAACGGCAATCTCGCCAGACTCACGCTCTTTTTCACTTCTAGGCTTAGTACTTACACTTTCACCTCCGTAGGAGATGGCTGCATGAGTTTGGACCATTGTCCCCGCTGCCGCTCCGAGAGCAGGGTCTTGTGCAGGAAGAAATTTGATTCCATTTCCCCAAGCCATAACGTTGTCTTTCTTGTAGTTGGCAAGCTTATTGGGCGGTAAACCGCCCTCAACACGAATTGTATTGTCTGTGTCTGGAATACTCAGGAAACGATATAAATCCGCTCTCTGCGATACGACGACCTTGAAACCACCTTTGTAGGCAGGATCATCTGGATGTCGTGTCCACTCCATAAAGTGGCCTGGCTGAAGTGCTTCTGATGACTCGAAAGATTGGTCTTTCTCTTCGAGAGAATTCTCAGGAATCTTTTCGCCGGACACAGGAACGATTTGGACTGTGTAGCCAAACCCTTCTTGAGTGCCAGTGCTTGGCGGAATTGGCGTATAAAGCTCAATGCCCGTCATGACGTAATCGGGGTAATTTTGCACCGAGGTGAAGGTCATCGTTCGAGATGCTTCCTTTTCCCTATAGTCGCTATTCAGCGCAAGGCACATCGTTGTTATGCTCCCTTGGGAAAGGCCAGCGATCGGAAAGATGACAAGCAGTGTTGAAAGTACTTTTTTGATGTCTACCTCCGTATGGGCAGCCAATTGAGAAGCTTTACCCAGGAGCCGTCCTTGAGTCGAACGACGATGTCAAATGTCTTGGCATAAGCCTCGACAGGATGCATGAAATGAACCCGGAAGTTGTTGCCCGACATTGCAGGAAGTCCAGGAGCCAGCTTCAAGTATTGAGTTAGCTTGTCGCCGTTGGTGTAGTTAGCGACAACTTTCATGTCTGCTCCTTCGCCTAGATTTCCAATTTTTGCGTTCTCGAAATAGAGCGAAGTGAGTTGACCGTAGGTAGCGACAAACATCCCGTGAGGTTTATCGGTCGGAATTTTGCTTACGAGGTGGTTGTACTGGCTAAAGGATTTTGCCTCGCTGAGCTCCGATTCAAATTGCTTCTTTTGGTCTTCAGTTAAAAACGTTGGGAAGTAGTCATCATGTGAGGCCCCAACCTGGACATAGTATTTCCCCTGCCCCTGTTGGGAGGATTGGCCCCGATGAAGAGTCGTCAATAGAATGAGCTGTGGAAGGATCATGAATCACACAAGTCCGGAAATGGACACCTAACGATATCACAAATGCACTTATAATAGCAGCACTTTATTCATTCAATTTGGTTGTGTGGCCAACAAGAGACCAGTTGCTTCGCTCAACACACCGGAATACGATGCGCTCGTAGAAACGGTGCGAGAAGCTCGGCTCGACAAAGGCATCAGCCAACGAAAACTGGCAGCCCTTTTGGGACAAAGCACAACCTTTGTATTGCGGATCGAGCAAAAGGAGCGGCGCATGGACATTGCTGAATTTCTGTTCTTTGCTCAGGCGCTGGAAATAAGCCCTAACGAACTTTTCGCAGTCTATACCGAGAAGGTTAGCAAGCTCCAATCCACAAAGTAGCCAGTTTCGTTGCATCAACGGTTCGTAATTACCAATCAACCAATTCTTTCCAGACACTGAGGAAGCGGCCAAGCCGTGAACCTTAACAACTGGAAATGAAATGGAATACCAAAACATCCCCCAAGTTGGAGGTTGCGTCGAGGTGTTTCCTTGAGCGGCAATCTCTATGAAATCGTCACCCTGAAGATTATCGAGGCTCTAAATGAGGGTGTGGTTCCATGGCGGAAGCCCTGGAATTCCTCTGCTCACTTGCCTTGTAACCTAAAGTCCAATCGTCCCTATCGCGGTGTAAATATGCTTCTCCTAGGACTTTCCAAGTTTGGAGATCACCGATGGCTCACGTTCAATCAGACAAAGGAACTCGGCGGCCAGGTAAAAGCTGGCGAGAAGTCGACAATGGTCATCTTCTGGAAATTCCCTGATCCAAAACCCGATCAATCGGAGCCCGACCCAAACGCTCCCAGGCCCGCTCCGATTCTCCGCTACTTTAATGTTTTCAATGTTGAGCAGGTAGAGGGCCTCAGTGTGGCCCCGATTGCAACGTCAGGAAGCCTTAGTGAAAAAGATAGGATAGATCGAGCGGAAGTGCTTGCTACCTCGATGCCGAACCCTCCGTTCGTCGAAGAGCGAGGGAGTGAAGCATGGTATCACCCCGAGAAAGACATGATTCGGATTCCCAAGATAACACAGTTCGATACAATCGATGCCTATTACGGGACCCTGTTTCATGAGCTTGCTCACTCAACAGGTCATCCAAATCGGCTAAACCGTGCAGGAGTTACTGAGAAGATTCACTTTGGAAGTGAAGGATATAGCAAGGAAGAGTTAGTTGCTGAACTAGGTTCAGCTTTTTGCTGCGCAACGGTGTCTCTGGACAATTCGTTGATCC
>JAYVXG010000585.1:0-3770 GCA_043785475.1 Armatimonadota bacterium | reverse complement strand
AAACCGAAGCCGAGCGCCGCCGAGGTTTCTGGCTCAAATTGGAGGGATGCATCGTTGAGCTTCAGCTTTTCGATACCGTCGCGGAGGTCTTGATATTGATCGCCGTCGGTTGGATAGAGACCACAAAAGACCATGCTCAGGGCTTTTCTGTATCCGGGTAGGGCCTCCTGGGCGGGATTGTCCCGCTGGGTGACGGTGTCGCCGACATTTGCATCCCCAATCGATTTCATTGAGGCTGTGATGTAGCCAACTTGTCCACACTCTAGACCGTCATCTACTTCTAACCCGGGGCTAAAGTGACCGGTTGAATCGATGACATATGTGTTGCCGGTGGACATCATCTTAACGGTGTCGCCCTTTGAAACTCTTCCCGATTTAACCCTAACGTAGGCGATTGCGCCTTGGTACATGTCGAAGTGGGAGTCGTAGATTAACGCTTGAAGGTGACTGTTCGGGTCGCCTTTGGGCGGAGAAATTCTTTCGACAATTGCTTCGAGAATTTCGTCGATTCCGATTCCCGCTTTTGCAGAACAAGGGATTGCATCAGAAGCGTCAATCGCGACCGCGCTTTCGATCTCCTCTCGAGCATAGGCGATATCGGCGTGCGGGAGGTCAATCTTGTTGATGACCGGCACGATATCTAAGTTTTGGTTCATCGCCATGCTGGCGTTGGCAATCGTTTGAGCCTCGACGCCCTGGCTGGCATCGACGACGAGCAGTGCGCCTTCACAGGCTGCGAGGGCTCGGGAGACTTCGTAGGTGAAATCGACGTGACCTGGAGTGTCGATGAGGTTCAGCTCGTAGTCAAGTCCGTCTTTCGCTGTGTAATTGAGGCGAACGGCCGCCATTTTGATGGTGATTCCGCGTTCTCGCTCGATGTCCATTGAGTCGAGCATTTGCTCTTGGGCGGTGCCGCGAATGGCTCCGCACCGCTCTATAAGGCGGTCGGCAAGCGTGGACTTGCCATGATCGATATGCGCGATGATGCAGAAATTGCGGATGCGCGATTGATCCATAAGGGATGTCCCGTGCGGGATGTTACAGTGTACCGCTTGATCAGGGCGAAGGGCGTCGTTGCGCTTTGGGCAGGCTACGCTGGCTTGGGAACTTCGTTCCTCCACTTCGTTAAAGCGAGGGAAAGGGCGGAGGGTGACCTTACCTACCCCATTCTTTCGGGAACTTCGATCCTCCACGCTATGGCCCGGTTCACCGACTTCTCCTACGAGGAGAAGTGAATGCCGAGCAATTACTTGCTCGGCTTCTTCTTGTCTTTATGCTTCGATTTCGTTTTGGTCGGTTTGGGGCCAATCATCTCATCGAGGACTTCTTCGATTGCTTTGGCCGAGTCATTCACCCGGATATTTCGCACGGCTGAAGATCGGACGACCTCTTGTAATCCAGCAAAGGAAAGACCATTGGTTCGACCAATCACTTCCTTCGCAAAAGACGGCTCAAGGCTAGCGAGGTCGAGCTGCTTCGCAAAATATGCGGTTCGGCTCAACCGATCGGGATTCGAGAACTCGATTTTCACGTCGAATCTACTCGGACGGTTACGAATCGCAACGTCAAGAGACGCCAAGTGATTGGTGGTGGCAACCGTCATCACGCCATCGAGATTTCTCATTCCGTCGAGTTCGTTCAGGAAATACGATCGGATCCCCGGAGAGATCAGAGAGTCGATATCTTCCATCACGATCACGCACGGAGCGATCTCGCGAGCCCGTTGAAAGATTCGCTTGATCGATGTCTCAGGCGGGACTCGGTAGCCTCGCAAAGACCGCACATAGATCGTCGCGACTTTCGCCTCGTTGATCAAAGCCCGAATCGTTTGCGTCTTTCCATTCCCAGGAGGGCCGTGCAAGATCAGACCACGCTTCCAAGGAAGCCCGTTTTTCTTGTACCAGTCCTTTTGTCCAAAGAACTCGAGGACGTTCGTACTTAGTTGTTTGCGAATAGACGGTGAGAGGGTCAAGTCGGAAAGCTTTCGCGCCCGGATTTCTTCACGGAGGTCTTCATCTCGTTCGAAGTAGCCGCCGTCGAAAACCATGATCGCGTTGTCGCCTTCGCTGTTCCACCGACAAACGGCCGTGAAAAACTGCTCACACGCGACGATACTCTCGCCCACGATGAACCAGATTCGACCACAGTCGCTGTTTCGGGCCACAACCAAGGTGAACCTGAGGGTTCGCCAGACAACTTCGATCACTGCGTTTCGAGGGCGCAGTTCGATGTTGCTGTCTTCCCAGCTTGCTTCCCAATGTCCATTTGCGTCGTCCTTGACGATGAGTTCGCAGCCACCCGAATTGGCAAAGCCAATAGGGTCGAACACGTAATCATCGGTTTCAAGTACAGCCAGATCGCATGCCTCGTCGCGGATAAGCCGGGAAAGCTGGAAGGCTTTGGCGTTATCCGGCAGGCACAATGATGCCGAAAAGAGTTTTGTTGGTAACTTCATATAATGCTTGTTAAAGGTAAAAATTCACGACGAAGCCAGGGCCACCTATGGGGGCCTTATGAGGACTGGCTTTGACGTCGAAGTACAAGCATCGCAGGAACATTATGACACAAAAATAGGAGGCAAGGTTTCCTGCCTCCTTCTTTTGTGTCTTGCGCGATTTGCTAGCGACCCGGAATAAGTCTGAGCCCAAAGAGGGAGCTGAAAGAATTTAGGAGGAATACAGAGTTGAAGATTGATGACAATTGAGTGAAATCTGGAGTATTGGTTTCAGGAATGTAAACGAAGTCACCCGGCATCAACTTGACGTTTTGCGAGAAGTCTCCACCCTTGACGTACTTCACAAAGTCGGCATTTATTCGCAGGTACTCTCCCGGTCGTCCGGGCAACTCTCGAAGAATGAAAACCTTTGAGAATCGTGAAAGATACCTAATTTCGCCACCCGCCATACCGATTGCGTCTTGCAATCGCATTTGTTCTCGGTAAGGATACAAACCAGGAGCTCTAATTGCTCCAAGAACTAGTATCCGATTCTTTTGCTCTCGTGGAATATTAAGAATATCGCCATCGTGGAGTTCAAAATTTTGTGAATTGTCTCCCAAGACGGTCATCGCGTACATATCGATTGGGACCAATTCTTTGGAGCCTTGTCTTCGCAAAGTTGCTTTTCGAAGATCAGATTGATCCGGCACTTCGCCGCCACTCGCACTGTACAGCGTCATGATCGTGTCGCCGGGGCGGAACTGAAATTCCGTAGATCTCTGGACGGTTCCAGTTACATTGGCCTTTAACTTTCGATAGGAGACGATCGAGACAGAAACAATTGGATCTCGCAGCTTTAGCTTGGAGACATACAGCCGATAAAGTTCGGCTTCTACTTCGGAAATTGTTTTGCCTTCAACCTTGACGTTGCCGACGAATGGTGCACCGATATAACCATCGACACCAACCGGAATGTCAGCTCCAATCTGGTTTTGATTGAAGACTTGAATTCTCAGAATGTCCTCTGGTTTCAGCTTGTATGTCTTCTCGTCAAACGAGCCTTGAGCCATGACCGTGCCTACCAGCAAACCCAGTAAAGCGACCAACATCACAATCTTCCCTAAACGATTTCTACTCACATCTGCCTTGAACTTAGATAATATCATATTTCTGCCTTTCAAGTTTTTTTCGTCGCCCTTCGATCACGATCGTAAATTCTCCTTTTGCAGGCACATCGGTCTCATTAGGTATTGTCGGCAATTCCGACCTGAAAACTTGCTGATTTCTTTTCGTTATTTCTCGACAGATTGCGTACCGCCGATTCCCCAGGACT
>JAYVXG010000584.1:0-3789 GCA_043785475.1 Armatimonadota bacterium | reverse complement strand
CGCCCGAGTCAGCGGCGCAGTGCCGGCGCCGTCATTGCCGGAGCCGTGGACGTGATCCCGCGTGAGCCGGAACAACAATCCTGCTGTTTGTTGCTCCTCTTCTCGGCGTCTTGTCACAGCGGTCTGAGCAGACCGTTTTGACCGGATTCGTGCTTGGAATTGTTCAGCTGAGTAGTGCCGTCATTGCCATCACTTTGACCGTCTATATGTTGCCCAACGAAGTTGAGCGGAGAACGATTTACACGATCCTTTCGAAGCCAGTTCAGCGCTACCAGTTCCTTCTCGGCAAGTACTTCGGTGCAGTTGCCGCTTTGGGATTGATGATGGGATTGATGTCGTGCGTTACGCTTATTGAATTCGGGCTTCTCCAGCACAACTGGGGCAAGGGCATTGAATTGCTTCAAGGAATCGGG
This sequence comes from Armatimonadota bacterium, assembly GCA_043785475.1. Classification (GTDB taxonomy): domain Bacteria; phylum Armatimonadota; class Fimbriimonadia; order Fimbriimonadales; family Fimbriimonadaceae; genus Fimbriimonas. Next base: position 3,376 of record JAYVXG010000584.1, on the reverse strand, counting down.
ATGTTCTTCATTCAGATGAGTTTGCTGGCATCGGTTGCGATGTGTCTTTCAACGTTCATCGCTCCGCTCGTAAACTTCTTCTTGACGGGAGGCATTTACCTGATCGGAACCTTAGGATACGCGTTCTTCGACTCCTTCAACAAGAATCCGAATGCACCTGCGTTTTCCAAAGCCTTGGCTTGGTTTGTCAGTACGATTTTGCCGAACTTTGCAAGCTATAACGTTCAAAATAAGTTAATTAACCCTGATTCGGTCATCGTTGATCCGGTTCAGTATCATATCAATGCAGTGATCTACGGTGTAGTCTACATCACGATCATGCTCATTGGTGGAATGCTTATTTTCGACAGAAGAGAGGTCTAAGAATTGGCACATCCAAGTAAATCAGGCCTAAAAAAGAAGCTTCTGACGATTATGCTCGTGCTGATTGGGTTCCAAGCTTTGTGGGGAACCTTCATGGTTTACCCTCGCTGGAGTAAGAACTACAGCCCGGTTCAGGAAGGCAAAGACTTGATCTCTGGTTCGCTTTCTGCCGACCAGATGCTCTTTGCGTTGGCTGGATTTCGAGAACTAATCGCAGGAATCCTTTGGGTTCGCGCGGACTCGTTCTTCGAGTCAGGTAACTACGATGCGATTCTGCCGATCATTCGGTTGGTAACGTTCCTCGATCCACACCAGATTGACGTCTATGCGACGGGAATGTGGCACATTGGCTACAACTTCACCGATGAAGAGCAACGATCGGACAGAAGATATCTTCCGTCGGCGTTGGCGCTCGGCAAGGATGGATCGACGCAAAACTCTAACACCTACGAGCTGTACTTTGAAACCGCATGGCTTTGGTATCACAAGATTGACGACAACTATGAGAGAGCGGTTAGTTGGATGGAAAAGGCCGACAGCGTTGATGACATCAAGCTGTTGCCCGCCCGACGAAACCTGTTGAGTCGCTTATACGAGCGAAACGGCCAGGTTGACAAAGCGCTGGCCCACTGGTTTACGGTGTACGACGTTGCTCAAGTTGAATACCTTAAGGATTCGGAGCGACGAAATTATTCGCTCCGACAGAACCGCGACACCATCGAAAATAACCTTGATACGCTCCTCATCCGAATGTCTCAACGGGGATATATCGCCGGAAAGGAAGGTCGAAGCCTCGATTCATACGATGTAACGCCTCCGTTCGACGTTGCCTTTGGTGCGAAAGTTACCGTCACGGCCGAACGCGTTATCCGGATTCAAGGTAACTGGAGCGTGCTTTCGGTTGGTACTCGAGTGCGTTGTATTCTTCGAGATGCGGACTATCCGAATGCGATCCCTGGTGGAGCAATTTGGGATGCCGAATCGACAAACAATTTTGAACCCCCTCGGGATCAAACTTACATGATGGATTCGTTGTTTGTTCGTAACCAACGGTTCGATAAGACGATTGACATGAGTCGCGACCCGACCATGTATCCCTTCAGCAAGCCTAACTATGTCTTGGAGTTCTACTACAATCCTCGTTCGGCCCCTCAGCACATCCAAGATAAGTTTGGATGGAATGGCGAAGGCATGACCGATCGAATTGCCTCGAATATGAGATCAGACATTCGCGCAAATACGAAGTGCTTCTACTATTCGATCCCAATTACTCGCGACCAAATTCTCCTGAGGAAGGGTGCGAGAGGTACGACAGTATCGATGCGCTCCCCAGGGTATCGAGAAACGACCGAAGATTATAATAACCAGGACAGGTCGAAGCCGGACGCTCCGAGTCTTACTGGACAATAACAAAGCAAGAATGTGCCCGGTGGTGCTAAAATTCACTGCCGGGAACTGCGCAGCGGCAGTTCATCGAATCTCGCCAGGGCCGGAAGGCAGCAACGATAAGGTGAAACTCTGGGTGACGCGGACCTCCCGGCATTGAATTAATTACGTGGCACAACTTGCTCTTTACCGAAAATATCGAAGTCAGACTTTTGAAGATCTGATCGGGCAAGATCATGTCGTCCGGACGATACAAAACGCCCTGAATTCGGGGCGAACAGCTCAGACATTTCTGTTTACTGGGCCACGAGGCACGGGCAAGACCTCCTCCGCACGACTCTTGGCCAAGGCTCTCAATTGCGACAAAGGCACTTCGGGTACTCCCTGTAACGAATGCGACCAGTGCGTCATGATCACTTCCGGTTCGCATCCTGACGTGGTTGAAATGGATGCAGCGAGCGACTCGGGTGTGGATGACGTTCGCGATAAGATCGTGGACGTTGTTTCGTATGCACCGATGCTGGGCCGATATAAGATTTTCATTATTGACGAGGTCCACGATCTCTCACCAAAGGCCTTTGACGCGTTGCTCAAGACGGTTGAGGAGCCACCGCCGCACATGGTCTTCATCTTGGCGACGACCGAATTTAACAAGGTTCCCGCCACGATTCGATCCAGATGCCAGAAGTATGAATTTCATCGCGCGTCTATGAAGAATCTTTGCGACCGACTGCTTCACGTTTGCAACCAAGAGGGGGTCACGGCAGAGCCAGCCGCAATTGCGGCGATCGCCCGAATGGCAGATGGTGGTTATCGAGATGCTTTAACGTTGTTGGAGCAAGCGATTCTTGTTTCGGATGGCCAGATTTCGGTCGAAGTAGTTTATGACCAACTGGGATTGGTCTCTGAGCAGGCGGTCGACGACTTGCTGATCGCGATTCAGATTGGCGACGTCCAGAAGATCATCACGTTGTTGGAAGATATTATCCGTACAGGTCGAGACCCCCGGTCGCTCCTAGAATCCATGTTGCACCGCCTTGCCGACTTAACGCGGGCAATCTTTCAGGTTCCCGGCGAAGGGAACGATGCGACTCGAGAATCCTCGCTCCACGAGATTGCCGCTCGTTTGGGCAAAGGATTCTTGGTCGAAGTTCGAACTGCGTTGGCAGAGGCTCACAAAGTCATTCGGGACATATCGTTACCGAAGCTCTGGCTTGAGAGCGAGTTTATTCGAATTGCGACGCAGGGATCGGCCGCGCCAGGAGAAACGAAGGCGTCGGTTCCGTCTAGGGCCACCGATGCTCCAAAGGCTACGCCAGAACGGATGACCAGGGCCGAAGTAGTTCGCGCAGATGTGCAGACTGATCCAGCTTCGCAACCGGTCCAGTCACCATCGAAGCCAGTAGCAAAGGATGAGCGCGACGCGCAAAACGATTGGGACCGTTTGTGGAATGCCCTGCCCTTAAACCCAAAAACCGGAATGGCGTCGATGCACAAAATGAAATTGAAGTCGGCGGTGCTGGTTTCGGATGACGGAAATCGGATGCTTGTGGGTATCGATCGAGAGATGGATTTGGTGTGGTTTCAGGAGAACGCTAGCCGAACGAAATTCGTTCTGGACCAATTA
>JAYVXG010000583.1:0-3793 GCA_043785475.1 Armatimonadota bacterium | reverse complement strand
GTGCCGTTCCTCAACGGTGGACTCTTTGAGCGCACAAACTTGGACGCTTTTAAACTTCCAAATAAGGCCTACCTAGACCTTCTTGGCAAAAACGGTCTGTTTCGAGCCTACAACTTCACTATAGAAGAAGCAACACCGTTTGACGTCCGAGTAGCCATCGACCCCGAAATGCTTGGCAAGGTATTTGAAGAGCTGGTCAACACTCGCCACGAGACCGGTTCTTATTACACCCCTCGCCCAATCGTTTCCTTTATGTGTCGTGAAGCCCTCAAGGGCTATCTCGGCGGGTACGAAGCTTTAGTCGACGATCACAGTGTTGAAGGAATCGGCATCCCAGAGGCCAGGGAACTGCTAAAGAAGCTAGAAAGGGTGAAGTATTGCGATCCTGCTTGCGGAAGCGGTGCCTATTTGGTTGGCATGATGCAAGAAATCTTTGCTTTGCAAAGGCTGCTTGATACCGCCAGCCATACCGAACGACTCGACTACGAGCGAAAGAAAGTCATTATCGACAATTGTCTATATGGAGTTGACCTCGAAGAATTCGCAGTCAACATCGCTTGGCTCCGAATTTGGCTCTCATTAGTCATCGAGAATAAAGTCAATCCGCTAGACGATCCAACTGCTGACGTCGCGCTGCCCAACTTAGACCTGAAGCTCGAATGGGGAGACTCATTGGCAAGCGGAGACCCCATGTCTGCAATTGTTCAAACTGTTCAACGAGGACATGCCCAAGGCGGGCTAGATTTTCACGATGTAGATTCCCTGGTTGAACAATACAAACTGAGGCGAAAAGAGTACCAAGACGCACACGGTAAAGCCAAGAAGGAAATCTATGTTGAAATCAGCGAGCTTAAGGATCAGATTAGGACTAGAGTGGCGACTACAGGGTTTTCCAAGAACGCATTTCTCTGGCCAATTGAATTTCCCGAAGTCTTCCTCAGTGATGATACGTCGTTCGTGAAAGGGTTCGACGTTGTCCTCGCCAACCCACCGTATGTCCGCCAGGAGAGCATAAAGCAAACGATGGGTGATCAGTACAAGGATAATCTGGTTTCGAGTTATCCAGATACTGGGTCTGGAACCGCTGACTTGTACATTTATTTCTACGACCGCGGACTCCAAGTTTTGAAGCCCGGAGGCATGTTGGTGTTTATAAGTAGCAACAAATGGTTTAAAGCTGACTATGGCGCCAAACTCAGGACCCATATCTCCAAAACTACTTGGATAAGGTCGATTACGGACTTTGGGGAGCTACCAGTCTTCAAGACTGCTTCAACATTTCCGATGATTTTTGTGGCATCAAAGCACCAACTCGCACCGGATGATCGTCAACAACCTACCTTTACTCAGGTGAAGTCCCTTTCACCTCCGTATCCAGATGTCAAGAGTCTGGTGAGTTCACTTGGTGCGAAGTTGCCAAGCAATGCGATTCAGAGTGGATATTGGATTTTGTCTGACATCGAAACACTTACGAAAATTGAAAAGATGATTTCCGGAGGCGTGCCCCTTGGCGACTATGTTAAGGTGCCAATTAATCGTGGGCTTTTGACTGGCTTCAATAAGGCCTTTGTCATTGACGATTCTACTCGCGACAACCTTATTGACGATGACCCCAAGAGCTCTGAGATAATCAAGCCATTGGCGGTGGGTAAAGACATTCAAAGATGGCATGTCGAAGACAAGAAGCGGTGGATGATAGTTACTAAAATCGGAGTAGATATGTCCCGATATCCAGCAATATTGGAGCACTTGCGTCAATACGAAGTCGATCTCCAAAAAAGATCAGACAAAGGTGAGCATTGGTGGGAGCTTCGGGCTTGCGCATTCTACGATGTTTTTGAAAAGCCTCGCATTGTTTACCCACAGATAATGATCGAATCAAAGTTCACACACGTGCCAGCTGGTCTTTACAATAATCAAAAGTGCTTCTTTATGGTATCCAGTGAATATGAGTTGCTGGCCGTATTGAATTCATCAAGTGTATGGTTTTATTTGAAAGCTATCAGCGCTTCGTTCGGTGACGCGGAAGAACGCGGAAGGCTTGAGCCTAGGAAAGAGGACATCATGTCCATCCCAATTCCTTCCATGACAAGTCAAGACAGATCCGCGCTGTCGCAATTAGCCAAAAGTTGTCTTGAAAAGAAGAAGGAGGATCCGGCTGCGGATGTTTCTGAAATTGAGTCAGAAATAAATGCTCGTGTCGAGTACCTGTATTTCTACCAAACTGGCAGTGATTCGTATGATGATTGGCAGTCCCGACTTGCTGCAGAAAAGGGAACGGCCGTTGGACAACTTCGAGATTTGATCGCAACAGGAGAATCCAAGACTCTTGAATTCAAGCAGTCGCTCGAAGCTCCCGATTTGACTCACGATAGCTTTAAGAATGTTCCAGAAGCGGCGATGAGGCAAAAGGTTGCTTTGGCCAAGAAAGATGTCATTCATAGCGCCCTCAAGACGATCGCCGCCATGATCAATACCGACGGCGGCACACTTCTCCTAGGTGTTCACGACTCGGGCGAAATCATTGGCCTCCAACCCGACTACGACTTGCTTGGTCAGAAGAAGAACAAGGATGGCTTCGAACTGAAGCTCACTAGCTTGATCAAGGACCGAATCGAACCTCTGCCCCATGGTATCGACATCAAGTTCATCGAAATAGACGGCAAAGAAGTGTGCCAAGTCACGGTTAAACCCGGGCCCATTACATACCTCGACGGCAAAGTGTACATTCGATTCGGGAATTCTACAGAGGAGCGAACAGGGCGGCCATTGCAGGATTGGATGGAAGCGAGAATGAAAGGCTAGGCAACCAGGTGCTACGAGCTAAAATATGGTCAATGGGTGGCCCTAAACGAAAATATCAAGCGTTTGGCGAAACGAAGCTTCTAACTGAGTGGGCGAAAGACCCGCGCTGCCGCATCCAGTACGCTACCCTGGTCCAACGGGTACGAAAGATAGGCGTTCGCACTCGTTCATTAGTCTACGGCGACCACGGGGCCGACTTGGAGGCAATTTTGTCGGGCCCGCAACGACCAGGAGAGGAGAGGCTGCGGATGGTGACGGCTTTTGGCGAGACGAAGATGTCGAGTGAGTGGGCCAAAGACCCACGGTGCACCGTCTCGTTGACCGCGATCTGCCAGCGACTGGACAGAGGGATGGACCCCGAAGTCGCCATCTCCGCCCCAATTTCGTACATCGTGGTTCAGGAGGCGTTTGGCGAATTTAAGACGATTTCGGACTGGGCGTTAGACCCTCGATGCGTGGTGGGGCGGTCTTGTTTGGGCCGCCGATTGAACAATGGCGAACCGTTGGAGGAAGCGATGACCCGCCCGTCTCGGCAGTCAACTCCAATTCGGCATATTCCGTCGCGCCCGGCGGGGTACTCCGCTTTTGGTCAATTTAAGACTCTCGAAGCATGGGCCGACGATCCGCGTTGCGTCGTCACCTTCACGACTTTGCGATATCGATTGGATGCCGGCTTTGACCCGGAGGTTGCGATCACTCAGCCGCCAAAGACGATCAAGGGCCGTTTCATTAAGCAACTAGGCAAAGAATAATTGCTCTTTGGGAACTTCGTTCCTCTGGTTCATACTTCACCGACCCCTCGGCAAGCGAGTGGTATTTAGGCGACTAGGCGTGGGGGCAACCAGGCAAGAATAATTGCTCTTTGGGAACTTCGTTCCTCTGGTTCATACTTCACCCTCAAAAAGCTTGCCTTTGTGGCAAGCTTATAAAGGACTCTCTCCTCGGCAAGCGAGTGGTATTTAGGCGACTAGGCGTGGGGGCAACCAGG
>JAYVXG010000582.1:0-3798 GCA_043785475.1 Armatimonadota bacterium | reverse complement strand
AAACCTCATCGAGGTCCGTTCGAGCGTTCGCGTGCATTTCCAAGATTCGGCCAACGCGCTCGGTTCGAGTTCGAAGTTCGTTCGTGGAAGGGTCTCGGTAAGCAACCGCAACTTGGCTTCCCTTCTTCAAAAAGCCCGAATAAACTCGCAAGAACGTCAATCGTCCAACAAACTTGTCCGACATGATCTTGAACGCTAATGCCGAGAACGGCTCTTTATCGTCCGGATTTCGAACCAACTCAGTCTCACTACGCGGCTCGATACCACCAACCGACCCTCGATCAAGAGGACTAGGAAGGTATTCGCAAACTGCATCGCACATGGCTTGGACGCCCTTATTCTTAAAGGACGAACCCGAGATCATCGGGAAGATTTGCAGGGCAATGGTTCCGCGTCGAAGCGCAGACTTGAGTTCCTCAATCGGAATCTCAACCCCTTCGAGGTACTTCATTGCGATGTCGTCATCGTAATCTGCGATCGACTCGAGCATCTTGCCGCGCCATTCGTTCGCCGCTTCAACCATTTCGGCTGGAATTGCGCCCGTTTCCGACGTCTTGCCATCATCAGATTTATAAATGGTGGCCGTCATCGTAAGGAGATCAACGTAGCCCGTGTAGTTCCCTTCGGCTCCAATTGGAATCTGGATCGGAGCAACATTGGCGCCGAGCCTTTCTCTAATTCGCCCGTGAACGCTAAAGAAGTCTGCGCCAAGTCGATCCATCTTGTTAACATAGATAACACGAGGAACTTTGTACTTGGTTGCTTGTCGCCAAACCGTTTCGCTTTGGGGCTGGACGCCGCCAACCGCACAGAACACAGCAACACATCCATCGAGGACGCGAAGGGACCGCTCGACTTCAACCGTGAAGTCTACGTGTCCTGGCGTGTCGATGATATTGATCTTGTGCTCAGGGAATTGCTTGTCGGATCCGCTCCAGAATGCAGTGGTAGCCGCCGAGGTAATCGTAATTCCTCGCTCTTGCTCCTGCTCCATCCAGTCCATGGTTGCGGCGCCATCATGCACCTCTCCAATCTTGTGAGTCTTTCCGGTATAAAATAGAATTCGCTCAGTCGTAGTCGTTTTGCCGGCATCAATGTGAGCCGCAATACCTATATTTCGAACGAGTTCGAGGGGGTGGCTTCTGGGCATGGTTATTTGTTCTTCCTTTACTGAGTGAAGTGAGTTTTTGGGCTATACGTCCTGCATAGCCCGGGTCGAATATTAGAATCGATAGTGAGCGAAAGCCTTATTGGATTCAGCCATCTTATGCGTGTCTTCACGCTTCTTGATTGCCGAACCAGCATTGTTGAATGCGTCGAGCACTTCATTGCTCAACTTATCAACCATCGACTTTCCGCTTCGCTTTCGAGCCGCTCCAAGCAGCCATCGGAAGGCGAGCGTTCGTCGTCGCTCGGGTCGAACGTCCATCGGTACTTGGTACGTCTGGCCGCCAACTCGTCGAGGTCGAACCTCAACTGCAGGCGTCACGTTCTGAATCGCTTTCTCAAACGCTTCGATCGCGGGGGCTCCGGTCTTTTCTTCGACAATTTTCATTGCCGCATAGAAAATGTATTCCGATTTACCGCGCTTTCCGCTGTACATCATTCGATTAATGAATCGTGCGGCCAACTCTGATCCGTAGATCGGGTCAGGCAGGATGATTCGTTTTGGCGCTGCGCCTTTACGTGGCATTACTTAGCCGCCTTTGGCTTCTTAACGCCATATTTAGATCGACCCTGATTTCGCTTGCTGACGCCGGCGGTTTGTTGGGTTCCACGAATGATGTGATATCGGACGCCCGGGAGGTCCTTTACACGACCACCACGGATAAGAACGACGGAGTGCTCTTGCAGGTTGTGGCCTTCGCCAGGAATGTAGGCGGTGACTTCGATACCGTTGGTGAGTCGCACACGAGCGGTCTTTCGAAGTGCCGAGTTTGGCTTCTTGGGGGTCATGGTTCGTACGATGGTACAAACGCCCCGCTTAAACGGGTTTTGCTTCAGTGCCGGAGACTTTGATTTGGTCTTCGGTACCTTCCTTCCCTTTCTAACTAGTTGATTTACTGTAGGCATTTTGCTTTTTCTCTGACGCCAGCCAATCCACTTTTGGACAATAAAAAACCCCTAAACAGGGGCTCACGGTTTCGGTGTGCGGTGTTTAAATCGGAATTCGAAACTGTATTGCCCTCTTGGACCTTGGCGGTCGGGCTTGAGAGTCTTGCGACGCACGAACTCGACAAGTAAAAAGTATCCCCTATGAATGGGGCGTTTGTCAAGTATGGAGCGCGGGCATTGATGAGATTCAGTTTAAGACGAAACAAGATTGGGGTTCGCTGCGCGATTTTGTTGATCGACCTCAGTTTGGCGGATTCGTCATCGGCACCTTCGCCCTTGATCCAAGCTCCGAACTCACCTACCAAACAACTGCTCTTTCATGCTCCTTCAATCGTTGAACTGGTAGCGGAAATTCTGACACGACACTTGGCGTATCGGGGCCAGAGTTCAACGATCGATTCCCCAACTATACCAACTTTGCTTGACTTGGATCGTAAACCACATCGATTATTGAGCCATCAGTAATCCTAGCCACCGCTTCATCGATAACCGACAATGGAACCAAAAACCATTCTCGTGGACGCACCGGCTTTCCAAAGCGGTCATTGATAACCAAGTCTATCTGAGCGGTCGCAAAGATCCGATGGACCAGATTTTCGAGCTTCGTCCGGTTGATTCCCGCCAGCTTATAGGCGGCAATAACCTCGACATCCGCGAGCAAATAGGTTGGATCAAGCGATGCGTTGGCAATCCTCACTTCCACACTTCCTCCCGTCACACCAATCTTGTGCACCAATTCTCGATTCGCCGCAACGAAAGGATGATCTGACAAACTACGCAACACATAAATCGTCCCCGATTCAATATCGCCATCTGAGACCGCATCGCCAAACAATCCACCCAAAACGTTGGACGAAATTCGACGAGCTAACTCATCTCGATAAAAGGCACGCTGAAACGATCTTCGCAAAAGGTTGCTTTCTGTACCGTTCGAGTAAATCAGTCGAAGCCTGGCGTCGGGTTGGCCATGGGCATCCATAAAGCCCTCCCCAATCTCAGCAACGTAAACCATTTGCCCCTCCAATATGTAGAATTCGCCGAGTTCAACCGCGATATTTCCTCCGACCGGTTGACCCGACCGAATACCAGACTGCAAATCAGCCTCGATCTCCGCGAAGAGAGGTCGAAATGTGTCGAAATCGGCACACGGCGTCCGGTTAGCCACTTCTTCCGCGGCTTGCTTCTCAACTGTCGATCTCACATGCTTCAAATGAGTGAGATCCGACGTATCAAGGAAACCCTTCAATTCGGCGGCTAGGTCAACGGGCGGGTCGGCATCGTACGGTCGAGACGATTCTCGAACAATCGAACTCACCTCAACACCGAGAGTCCCAAGGAACGGCTTCGCCTCATCTAACTCCCTCAACCGATCCAAGCGGGTCGCATAAATTCGCTCAAAAATGTCCTTGTCTTCACCATGTTCCGGCATGCGTCGATGAGTGTCAACAAACCGCTGGATGTCTTCGATTCCAGCAATGATTCGCTCTTCACGAGCCGAACGACCAACCGCCTTCTTGGGTGATCCATATTCAGCTCTCAAACCTTCTAAATCAATTTCACTCATATCGACCCTCTTCTAAATACCGAAGGTAGGCATTCGCACCCTCCGCCAAGAGCCGCTCATAAGGGTCAGCGGCATCCAATTTGGGAAACCGTCCATTCTGTCGTTTGAACGTGGTCGCA
>JAYVXG010000581.1:0-3808 GCA_043785475.1 Armatimonadota bacterium | reverse complement strand
CCAAGCCGCCCCCCAAAACAAACCCTGCAGCTACAGCAATCGGCGGCTCCATCCTCATTTACTTCCTACTCAGAATTGGTTACTCGTCATTGCTCTCGCAATTGGGTCTTGGCGCAATGATCACCAAGCTGGTACCAACGCCATATCTCAGGGTAGCAGTTGACATCGCGATTAGCATCTTGCCCGAATTCATTGCCATCTGGCTCGTCACGCCGTACGTAGCAGTGTCTGCGGCCCTGTTTTACTACCAAAGGCGAATCTGTGTGGAGGGACTCGACATTTCAATCCTTAATGAAAAACTTCCTACGAACCGCCGCTAGTATCCTGCTCACCTGTGCAGCCCTTTTTGCTCAGGCGGATTGGACGACTTTGCAGAAGGAAGTCCAGTCGGCAAAGAACCGAGATGAAGCTGTTGGTCACATCAAGAAATCAGAACATGCCAAAGAGGCTGGCTTAGCCGAACTGCTGGATGATTACAACTCAGCCACGACCAAAGCGGTCAAAGACACCACCTTTAACACGATGAAGCAGCTAGTTTCAGCGAATGCTTTATCCGAAAATTTTAAGAACGTTAAAAGCGCCGAAGCAACCGCCAAGGAAATTAAAAAGGACCCCATTTACACCGCCGAAAAAGAAGCGATCTCCTCCAATTGGATTCAAAAATTATTTGATCGCCTCAGGAATATCTTTAATAATAACAACAAAAAAAATGACCAGCCGACAAGAGACTTGCCCTCTCCGCCAATGTGGATTGGCACCCTCCTTCAGGGTCTTTTCTACTTGCTATGCGCCGCCATCATCGGTGCCCTCGTCTACCTTGTGATCAAGATTCCTTGGGCATGGACGGCTGCCGGACGGGCGAAAAAAGCCAAGCGAAGAGGAATGCTCGAGGACGGCGAGCAGTTGCTTTCCGAAGACGAATACCTTCTAGAAGCCGACCGACTGATTGCCGGAGGGAGATACCGAGAAGCGTGCCGCGCCCTCTTCTTGGCTTCCCTCCTCCGTATTGATTCCTCCCGAATTGCCCGATTCGAGCCAACCCAAACAAACTGGGAACATCTACTCCGAATTGAATCCAGCAAATCCAAACCTGAGTCCCTTGATTTCCGATCCACAACCAAAGCATTCGATCTGGCTTGGTACGGCTACCGGGCGAAGCGCATCGACGACGTGGCGATCTTCCGCGAAACTTACATCACGATCAAAACCCTAACGGAGGTGCCGAAATGAAAGTCTCTGGAAAGATTGCAGTATGGGTTTTCTGTCTGATGTTCCTTGCGATAATCATCCTTCAATCCGGAAACTATAGTTACGTCCAAGACAACGGATACAAGAATTTCGGTCCCTCGGGCACCTCCGCATTCCTCGAATTAGTGAAGCGTAGCGGCTACAAACTCCACCTGGACGAAACCCATAGCCCTGCCGTGGCAAAGACTTACATCATTCCCGTCAGCAAACAAAGCCAGGAGGCATTTGCGGCCTTTTTAAAGCAGATCAAAACGGATACAAAGATTATCTCGCTTGTCGTCCCCGACGAGGATCGAAGCCCTTCGGTACCCAGAGAAATAACCAACCAGGTCACTCTAGCCTCAGTTGGAAAAATGGAACCGATCCGGATGAAATCAGAGGAGTGGCAACGACCCCAACTCGAAGACGCCGACACGGTAGACCTCCTCACTTTCACCTCGGGTCAAACTCCCATTGCCCAGGTGGTATCGAACAACGAAGTCCAAATGATCCAAGTTCTCGACGCCGCATGCATTACGAATCGGAACATTGACCGCGTTGACAACGCCAACATCATCATGGGGCTCGTCTCTATGATTGCCAAGCCAGGGGAGCAGGTGACTTTTATTGGGACGTTCACGGCCCGTCAATCAGAAGACAGCCTCATGGCGAAACTCGGCGCACCGTTTCAAGCCGCTTGCAGCCAACTTCTTCTGCTCATTCTCGTCATGTTCATCACCCTCTCAGTTCGATTCGGCCTGGCACCCGAAACTCGGGCCAGGCAGCGCAGCGGACGAGAACTCATCGACGGCCTCGCCTGGATGACCCGAAGAAAACGGAATGCCCGTTGGGCCCTTCGCGCCGTCTTCGACCGAGTTCTGGCCGAGCTTGAGCGGAGAAATCGGATTGGACGAGAGCACATCATCCAACGTCCTGACCTGTATCTGAGTCAAGAATCTGCCCGACTACTCAAAGATGTAGAAGCCGCGACGATGGACGATATTACTGAAGAAGAAGCCATTCGCTATGCTAAGGCACTAAAAACCCTTGTTTGAGACCATATCGACTGGTATAAGTATTGATATGAAATTTGTGACAGTAATCCTTTTAGTCGCTTTCGTAACCGCCGCCTTTGCCCAAACCTCGACTGGAGGACAAAAGTCCGTCAAAGAAGCCCAAGCCGCCACTCAACAAGTCAGCGATGCTAAGCTTAAACTCCTCGAGTCTGCCTACAAGTCAGCAAAGGCGGATTTCGAAAAGAAACCGAAGGATGCTAAGATCAAGAAGTCTTATGTCAATGCAACGTTTGCCGTTGGCATGGGACGGATGTATTCGGTTTCACTTCCTCCACGTGCAAAGTACACCACCGCTCTCGAAGCTTTCCGAGAAACCTTAAAAGTTGATCCGAAGCACAAGGAAGCCAAAGCGAATTACGACATGATCGCCAAGATCTATCGTGATATGCACCGTCCGGTTCCTGGCGAAAAATAACGTGCCTGAACTCAACGAAGAGCAACAGCTAACAATATTCCGTGTCTACGCAAAGTGGTTCGCCGTCGCAATCACTTTGCTGGTCGCCTTGCCAACCCTTTACTGCTATCTCATCCGGCCCTCCGGCTCCTTGTATCTGGGCATCCAGTACAACCTCGACGATCACATGGTCTACGCCGGGTGGATGAAACAAGCGATGGAAGGACACTTAACCTTCGAAAATCGCTTCACCACCGACCCCCAGCCAGGCTTAACTCTCCACCTCTACTACCTGGTCCTTGGTTGGGTTGCAAAAGTAACCGGAATCCCGCTGGCGATGACCCTCGCTCGACTTGGATTCACGTTCCTTTCCGTGATTCTCCTTGGTCGGCTCGTCGAGTTTGTTACCGACAAAGTCTATTCCCGAAAGCTCGCCCTCACCATGTCAGTGGTGGGAGGTGGAATCGGCTTCCTCGTTTGGCACAATTTCGGTCGAGACATCGTTCGTCCAGGAAGTGAAATTCTTAAGGACTTGATGCTATCTCGGCTACCCAACGACGTCTGGCAGCCCGAAGGATTTTTTCTCTTCAGCGCGATTACCAACAGCCTTTTCATGGTGAGCCTCTGCCTCATCCTCGGAGTGATGATCAATGTGCTGAAGGCGAAAGAGAGCTTCAAAGCCGTCATTCCCGGCGCAATCTACTTTGGCTTGCTCATGAACATTCACAGCTACGATGTTCTCCTAGTTGCCCTCTGCCTAACAGGGTTCTTGACCACCCTTATCGGTTCAAAAACTATTCAGGGCACGTGGGTGGTCCGAACAATTCTGATAAGCCTTGGCGTAGTTCCGTTTGCCCTCTGGTTTATGTACGTTCTCAAAAATGACCCTGTTTTCCAAGCACGAGCGGCCACCCTGACATACTCACCAAACTTTCGGCAAATATTCGCAGGGTATGTCCTTCTCATGATCCCGGCATCGATCGCGATCTTTAACAAACGAAAACTCGCAATTGCCGGCATCGGACTTATGGCTCTGATTCTGGTGGGCCTCAACGTCGCCGCCAGCACCCACCTCACCGACAGCTACTACATGTCAATGGGGGTTTGGTGC
>JAYVXG010000580.1:0-12175 GCA_043785475.1 Armatimonadota bacterium | reverse complement strand
AGTCGATGGGGACCATTGCCCGAATCTTGATTTCTCGACCAAAGAGATCCTGGTCGAGTTGAGCGACCGCCTTGACTTTATCGACCTGGCGGCGCGGACCACAAACCTGAACCATTCCAATCGCCTGTCGACTGCTGATTCCACCGCTGATGACGGGGACAACCTTGGTTACGGACACGGATCTAGGGTCGCGCTTAACCATCTTGTTGAGTGCATTATTGATCTCGCCGCCAAATTTCTTCACGACTTCCCGAACGCCAAGGACCTTGATGATCTGCCCAATCTGGGGCGTCGCAATGGGAGCCATGAGAGCGATGAAAAGAATAGGAGCTACGATTTTAGTGGTACGAGAGAATCTCATATCAATATGATACGGGGGTTTCGTCCAAAATTTGGAAATCAACCTCAGACATCGGTTAAATACTCTTTGACTTTGGCCGCCAATTGCTTCGTCATCGTCGGCACCGACGCGATATCTTCCGCGCTTGCCCTCCGTATCGCTTCAATCGAACCAAACGTTCTTAGCAACATCCTACGGCGGCGAGGACCCACCCCCGGAACTTCGTCAAGCACCGAACCATTGAGCCTCTTGTCTCGAATTTTTCGGTGGAAAGTTAACGCAAACCGGTGAGCCTCATCGCGCAGCTTTCGCAAAAGCATAAGGCCAGGGTCGGTCATAGGCAAAACGACTTCGCGATAGGAATACGATCCGT
The DNA here is from genome assembly GCA_043785475.1 of Armatimonadota bacterium. Lineage (GTDB taxonomy): Bacteria > Armatimonadota > Fimbriimonadia > Fimbriimonadales > Fimbriimonadaceae > Fimbriimonas. The sequence continues at coordinate 11,462 of JAYVXG010000580.1, read as the reverse complement.
CGAGATTCTGGTGGGTCGGCATAAAAATGATTTCTTGCTTCTTGGCCAACCCGATCATCGGCATTGTCAGTCCGAGGTCGTCGCGGGCTTTTAATGCTGCACCAAGCTGCCCCTTGCCACCATCAATCATTATCAGGTCAGGCAGATTCATAAATTTTTCGTTGCCATCCAAATAGTTTCGCAGTCGTCGCATGATGACTTCGTTCATCATCGCAAAGTCATTCGGAGTTTCCTGTAGAAACTTGATTTTAAACCGTCGATATTCGGCCTTGGCCGACGAACCATTCTCCGTCACAACCATTGAACCAACTGGCGCGGTGCCTGAAATGTTCGATATATCGTAGCCCTCGACGCGCATTGGCAAAGTCGGCAGTTGAAGTTCGTCCTGCAGTTGCTGCATGGCATCGGCGGCCCAAATATCGTTCACCTCGATTTCTTGGCGGAAGGCGGCCAGTGCAAACTCGGCGTTGTTGGCGGCCATTTCGACCATGCGAAGCTTTTCTCCACCCGCCGGAACCTCGATGGTAACCGCCGAGCCTTTCTTTTGCCGCAACCACGCCTGTACGATGTTAATTTCTTCGATCTCGACTGGCAAGAGAATCTCCCGGGGGACCTCCGGCGCACTTGCGTAATACTGCTTCACGAACTCCTGAACCGCGACGCCGGGCGGTGCATCGGTGGCACCATCGAGCATGTATTGATGCTGCCCAATGAGTTTTCCGTTGCGGATATAAAGCATCTGGATTGCTGCCCCTCGGTCATCCTTAACCACTGCAATTACGTCTTGGTCCACGCGGTCCGATGAAAGCACCTTTTGACGCTGCAAGGTGTGATCAATTGCATTGAGTTGATCGCGAATGTACGCAGCCTTTTCAAAATCCAATGCTTCGGACGCGGCCAACATATCGACCTTAAGCGACGAAACGAGCGTATCCTCTCTACCTCGGAGGACATGGCTGACCTGCTCGATTACTTTGCCATATTCATCCTTTTTCGCAAGACCGGCACACGGAGCCAAACACCGCCCCAAATGGTAATAAAGGCAAGGTCGTTGCTCATTTCTGCCGCTCCAGCTTTTCCCACAAGGAATCAGCGGAAAGACTTTGTGCAACAGTTGCAGCATGTCGCGCACGGCATACGAACTCGAATATGGCCCAAAATATTGAGCTCCGTCTTTCCGTAACCGTCGAGTAAAGAGCACTCGCGGAAAGGCTTCTTTGGTGATGGTGATGTACGGATACGATTTATCGTCCCGTAAACGAACATTGTAGCGGGGTCGGTGTTGCTTGATGAGATTGCATTCCAGCACCAACGCCTCAAGCTCGGAGTCGACCACAATCCACTCGATATCGCGAATCTTGTTGACCATCCGCTCGATGCGGATTCCATGCTTGGTTGAAGTTTGAAAGTAACTTCGAACTCGGTTCCGCAGGACGAGGGCCTTGCCGACGTACAAAACTTCACCCTTTTCGTCCGTGTAAATGTAACAACCTGGCGATTTTGGGAGGTTCTTGAGCTTTTCAACGACCGTCTCCGGCACGTCTCGAATCGACATATGCATAGTTATACGATTAAACGTCGTATGCTTGCGCGATCTCCGGGTTGACTTTTATCCAGTTCTCAACCTCGACGAGGCTAGGGACATTTTCAGTTGCTCCCAAATGGGCGACTTTGAGCGATGCCGCAGCCGCGCCAAATCGTATGCAGTGACGGAGGGGTTGGTTATGGATGAGTCCATAAAGCGTGCCGGCACGAAATGCATCTCCGGCACCGGTTGAATCAACGACCGCAATCGCGGGAAACGCAGGAAGAAAAACTTCTTCCTTTCCCACCTCCGCGACATAAAGTCCCTGGCTTCCATCGGTAAGGATGGTGGTGCATTGGTGCTTAGCGGTCCACTTACTAACCCATTTCAAGTTCTCCGGACCATTTCCTCGCTCCCCAACTGAATCGGTTCCGTACTGGCATACAGCCCCTTTCGGAATAATTTCGTTGTCGCGCGAGAAATCCATTAAGTACAATTTCATCTTTTTCGCGTGGGCCAACTTTGCTGCCAATCGACTGGCATTGGGAATATTCGGATCGGCGGTAAACCAGTGACCCGCTTGAAATGGCAACATGTCAAACGGTGTATGATTTGCCTCGTCATGGAAACCGTAGCCGTACATCGTTCGGTCACCATCAGCCGTAACATACACGTCACAAACCGGAGTCGTGCCTGCCTTCTGAAGCAAGTGAACATCGAGCCCTTTCTCCATTAATTTCATACGGAGGACTTCTCCATCGTAGCCAGAACCCAACGCGTTTCCGGCCAACGCGACTTCCTGACGCCACATCGTCAAGTAACACGCGGTATTAGCTGCTTCGCCTCCCAAAAGCTCACTTTGGTCTTCAACGACGCAATATCCCCCCTTCTTGGGGAGGCTACTTATTCGCCGTATGCAGTCAATGCAAATAGTGCCAAAGACCAAAACCACCGAGCTAATTTACCGCGTTGAGTACGATTGACAGTATGGTCTGGGGCTTCGGAATCGTTTTTCTTATACTTGTTGTTACTTTTGCCGTGTGGTTGTACAGAAATTCATCCCAAAATCGACAAATTCTAATCAAATTGCCCCGAAATCGTCGAATCACGTTTGGCGTAGTCGGATGCCTCTTGTCCTTTGCCGCGGCATACGGAGCTCTCATCCTCTCAATCACGGTTTCAAATTGGGATCATCCCCCATTCGGTAATTCATTTGGAATCTTAATCCTCATGTCACTTTTCGTCATCTTACAGGTCGTTTCGATGCTTTGTTTTGTATCTCTCATCACTGGAGCAGAAACTGAAGACGACTCAAAGCGTTCATAATCTAGGAATCTCATGAACTACAAACTTTTTCTCGCGCTTTGTCTTGCTACTGTTTCATCGTTCGGCTACTCACAGGAAGTCACTCAGGCAGGAAAAGATGTCGACCAACTCCTCGTAAAAATAAGCAAATTGAATATTGTCAAGTACGTTACACCGTTGCTTCTGAAAAAATCTCAGCTCAATGCATTGATGTCAACCATTGAAAAGGTCCGCGCCAAACAAAGCGAAATCGTCGCTCTTGATGCAATGGAGTTCAAGAAGCAAAAGCTAGAGGCAGAAGTCGACAAAGCCCTCGAGGATGCTTTGAACGATGGTAGCTATCCAAAACGAATACTTCAAGTGAAAATCGTCAATATCCAAGAGGCGCTCCTAATGAGAAGAAAAATTGCGACCAGCGAGATGGTGGAAATGCTCCTCACAACGTGCAAAAAGGAACTCAATGAGGGACAATTGGCGGTCATGCGAAACCTAACCGACCCCAACTATGTGGAAGGCGAAACCAAGGCGTCGAAGCTCCCGGACGATGAAAAAACAAAGCTATACATTCGAGAGATTCTTCTCAGCCCATTAACCTACGACATATTTAAGCAACTCGCAAAGCACGCTCAATGAGTGGCGAAATAGGCACAGTTGCCGCTTCAAAGATCGCAAAAGCGCACCCAACTTGGTTCGCATTTTGCCGCTGGTTCATGCGAGTCTTTTTTTATCGCCTCGGAGGCGGGTTCCGCTCAGTGGGAAGTGAAAATATTCCTGTATCTGGCCCCGTTATCTTTGCCCCCATTCACCTCAGTCACACGGACCCACCAGCCGTTGCATGCGGCTGCACTCGGCGGCTCCGATTTATGTCCAAAGCGGAGATGTTCGAAAAGAAATTCTTGGGTTGGCTGATTGGCTCGTTGGGAGCTTTTCGAGTGAGCCGAGGCGAAGGCGACACGGAATCGGTCCGCACCGCAATCGAACTTTTGAACTCGGGCGAGGCAATCCTCATCTTTCCCGAAGGAACTAGAGGCGATGGAAAAACCATGCAACCCATCAGTCGAGGCGTCGGGCTTTTGGCGAAAAAGACTAACGCGCAAATCATTCCCGTCGGTCTAATTGGCACATTCGAACGACTGCCGAAAGGTTCTTCAAAACTCCGTCGCAGCGTCATTACCGTCGTTTACGGAAAGCCCTTCACCTACGCCGAGGTCTGCCAAGATTCCAACGAGAAAAAGAACCGTCAGACGTTTGCCAAAGTTCTTGCTCAACGCATTGTCGATCTGTGCAATGCGCACGGACTTATGGTTAAAAGCGGTGAGATAGATTCAATCCCAGAAGAAGCGTCCCATCCTGAGTGATCACCCGGGCGTGGATCGATTTGTCGATTCCAAGCTCAAAGCCGGCGGAAATTCGGGCACCATTGTGTTCCGCCATAAGCCTGAAGTTAATGGATAATGGCAACGAAACTCCTACAAATCCGGTATTCAAACGGCCAAACTGAACGCCCATGGTCACCTCTCCGTTCGCTCCCTTATCTCCCACGTCCAACAATTCCCGGAACGTGACCGCGACATAAGTTCGTCTTCCGTCTAGTGTCTCATTCAGTCCGTCAAGAATTCCGACGGATATCCCTGGGGATAAAGCCGCGACCGGCGCAACAAAGTTGTATGAAAAATCCAAGGTCGAATGTCCTGACTCCCCTGGTCGACTTCGCTCGCGAATCGCGAATTCAAGCCCCACGAGCGGAGCATAAGCGAAATATCGATCATGGGCACCACCCTGATTCATTCCTTCCATGTCTGAAATTTGGAAGGAGCCCATCCGCAGAGAGCGTCCGATTGGAACGTCAATGAGTCGATCCCCAAAAGCAACGGCTCCGACTCCTATTCCGACAAACGTTATCCAGCCGCGCATGCTAAAAAAGATACCCCTATCGACTGACTTTAACCGTGCCTGGATCCCCGACATTGCCCTTAATCGTTATTCGGACCGGCGAAAATTGCTTGACGACCCAAGCAATTGTCATGAAGCGCGACGTCAGCTCCGACACCGCAAATTCAGAACTCTCTTCGGCGAAACAGCTCGGCAAAATCGCATGCTCCGCGAGTATGGAGTCCAAAGGAGCTTCGGTCGCAATCCATTCAAAGCACTTTTCAAACGCCTCTTGAGACACTTGCTCAGCCGGAATCTTCTTCGCCCCCATCGCGCTTCCGCCACCCATTCCATTTTCAAATTGCATCCAAACCGTAATTTGAATTCCCGAAATATCGCTCGGATGCTCGTTGATCTCACAATTGAAGGTGGCCTTAACCGAATGGGCAAGCTTTTGAAGATGCGACGCCGCTCGATCAGCAATGCCACGGCTCAACTTAGAGTAGCTAATGGTCGCCTGAAGCAACTTTGCTTGGCCCCTTGAAGTGTATTTGATTCCTTTAAACGGCCCCGGCTCAACCTCAACATGACACTTGCCTTCGGTATCTCTCGAATAGGCTGCCCGAATGACCTCGGACTGGACTTGTAAATTTTGCTTCTTCCAAAATCCGCCAAGAACATTCTTAAAGTAGTCAAACGTCATCGAATTATTCGAAAATGTTTCCCCTTCCACATCAAATTCGGAGTATCCGCCGCTCCGAGCAAGGATCGGCGCTAAGGTCGAAGCAACCACCAACGCATTCGAACCGCGACCCGACAAGTTTCTTTCCGTCTTTATAAGCCCCTTGAAGGGCTTCACGGAGCGTTTTGGGGCAAACAATAGGCTAAGAGACCCCGGAGTCAAATCAGAAGTGTCCGCGTCGCAGACGGACGCCAATGCTTTGATTAAAGTAATGTCTTCGACGTCAAGACCGACAAACTTGGTGCCGGTCCGAATATGCTCAATATGAAATCCTTGCTGAGTGAGAGCAGCCATGGACAATGCGGATCGCAAAAGCGCACCGCCCCCCTCACCGTGTGACCCATCCAATTTGATCAAACTCGACATTACATCTTTAGTTTGAAAATGGCGTATTCGACGACCTTGATCGTGTAGGCGAGTGCGACAACGAGCACGGCACCGACCAGGAACTGAGTGAACATGTCGCCGGTCTCCACCGTCTTAATTGCGCCACCCGACCCATCGGTAATCATCTTCGTACCCCGGTTCAAAAATGCATTAATTCCATTAGCAATCGGGCCCTTGAATGCAAGATAAATCAACATGTAACTGATGATGACGGCTGGCATTGCGAGCTTGTACTTGTGCTTCTGGTGCTCGTTATAGATGACGCACGTCTTACACCGTTCTCGCTTCGCAGAATCTGTCAATTTCGTATTTCGAGGAATGGCTGCGCCTGACAACAAGGATTCCTTCGAAATTGGCTTTCCATCCATTGCAATCCGAATGACCGATTCTTCACACATGCAACCCACCAACTCTCGCCAACAGGTCCGTTTAGCGTGGTAAATCGGGCATTTTTCACGGACGAACTTTCGGCAGTAAGGAAGTTGCCAACATTTCCCCATGAAGACGTTCTTTCGATCACTTTCTTCAGTGACTCCTTTGCCGTACTTCAGGCTGTCTTTCTTGGCCCCCTGCTCCGATCGAGTTTTGACTCGCAGGGCAATATCGACAACTAAAATTCCAAATGCAAATCCCAAGTAAATCTTGCCCGCTAATCCGAGAGCTTCGTAGCCAGCATCAACGCCTTTGTTGGCACCGGGTGCGGCCATTGCCATAACCATCGGAATAATTGCACTCGAAAAGAACAGTGCGAACGCCCCGCCGATGTTGACTGCAACCATGATCTCTTCTTCCCAGAACAGCCACGCGGAACCAGCCACTGTACCGAAAACACCAATCAGCATCCCCTTCTGAAACAGGTCAATACTTTTCGCTATCGTAGCCGCTTTGGTCATGTCACCGTTGGCAACCGTCATCAAAAATACGGTCGCGATGACCGAAAAAACGAGCATGCCAGCTCCACCCCAAAACGCGTACCGGGCGATGGTATGCGGAATTTCACCCAACATGTCGGGCTGAAATTCTGTTGGGTCCTTCTTTGAACCTGGCTTCATTATTTATCTACTCCAATACCATCACTTCTTGAGATTCACTCGCTCGACGTATGCACCACTTCGAGTGTCAATCTTTAAAAGGTCACCCTCGTTAATATGGAACGGTACTTGAATGTTAGCACCCGTTTCCAATTTGGCCCCCTTAGTTGCGCCCCCACTGACGGTATTTCCCCGCTCCCCTGGATCAGTTTCAACGACTTTTAACTCAACAAAGTTCGGTAATTCGTATCCAAGAACCTGCTCTTTTACTTGCAGGCTAATAATTTCCATGTCTTCTTTTAAGAATTCAGCCTGAGTGCCTAAAGTACTCATATCGACCGGTACTTGTTCATACGAATCCAAATCCATCAAGATTGCTTGCCCTTGCTGTTTATATAAAAACTGCATTTTGACTTTCTCCAGTTGGACAGTCTCAATTTTTTCTCCAGACCGAAAGGTTTTTTCGAGGACCTGACCTGACCTGACCTTACGAAGTTTTGTCCGAACAAATGCTCCGCCTTTTCCAGGTTTTACATGCTGGAATTCCAACAACGTCCAAGTGTCGCCTTCCATCTGGAATGCCATGCCTGTCTTAAAATCGCTCGTGTCTGCCAATACTTCACCAATGAGTACCCTTGTTTTTGGCAAAGGGTTCACTGAATTTTGGCAGATTCAGGCATTCGTATGTGTTTTATGCGAATTATCTTTATGATTTCGTTCGAAGTCGCCCTATTTCTGCGAGGATTTCTCGATTTTCGGCGATTATCGAGCCGTCATATTTCGGTCCAATACCCAGTAGAAAATTTCCACCCCGAAGGTTCGTCATTTCGATTTCGTCAAAAACTGTTTGAGCCGACTTAAATGGCTGACCCTCGACATACTTCCAATCGGGTCCAAGCGGGAGGCACGCCTCCCAGACCTCAGGCAGCGATTCGTCGGGTATTTCCCGCTCGGGGGTCACAAAATCTTCGAAGTCGTCACCGACCGTGCGGTTGGCAACAATCAGCCCCGGCTGAAGCTCTCGCGCCATTGACACCATCTCGGCCATCCGAATGTCCTCTTTGCCCTTTACCCACCCGGCATCGAGCCACAAAATGTCGATTTTGCCGTAGAACGTCATCAGTTCGCGAATTTGCTCGTGCGTAAATTGCACAAACTTCTCCCAGGTTTCAGGATCATCGACCGTGTTCGCGCCTTGGCTCATGGGCCGAGGCTCTTTCGCCCAGTAATACTCACAATCCCAATCTGCCTTACTGAAATACACGCTCACGGCTAAACCTTTTCTGCGGCACGCTTCGAACAACGCCTTGGTCACATCTGCATTCGGATTTGTATGAAATGGGCAATGTTTGCCAGTAATTTTGTATTGAGTGGTTTTGGTGTCCCACATACAAAATCCGTCGTGGTGCTTCGTCGTGAAGCAAACATATTTTGCCCCAGCTTCGACGAAAATATTTACCCATTCGTCTGGGTCGAACAGAACCGGATTGAACTTTTTGTAAAGGTTTTTATAATCGCGCTGAAAAAGATCAATGTCCTTATTTCGATCCGTCCAACACTTGATCTCGTCGCGCCGAGACCATTCGCAGTCCGGCACCAGTGGCCAGCTTTCGCAGCAATCCCAAAACGAATAAACGCCCCAGTGCAGGATAATTCCAAACTCAAGACTCTTGAACCATTTCAGCCGTTCCTGAAGCCATTCGGGCTTCTCGCCGGTTACTTGGGAATGAGCAATAACGTCCTGTCGCATCAATCGTTTTCTGCTTCCAAACCAAAAATCTCATTCGTATGGAGTGCAGACTGCTTTTGGTAACCCATCAGTTTTTCGCGAGTGTCCTGAATATCGAGATTTCGCATCGAAAGCTGACCGATTCGGTCTTCGGGGGAGAATTCGGATTCGCCGCTCTCCATACTCAGCCGCTCGGGATGATAGGCGAGGTTTTCTCCGGTCGTGTTCAAAATGGTGTAATCGTCGCCTCTTCGTAGTTCGAGTGTTACGGTTCCGGTGATCATGCTTGCTACCCATCGCTGCAAGCTGTCTCGTAGCATTAGCGACTGCGGATCGAACCAACGTCCTTCGTAAAGGAATCGTCCGAGCTTGCGTCCGTTGGCGCGGTAGTTTTCGATCGTGCCTTCGTTGTGGATCGCGTTGATCAATCGCTCGTAAGCAATGTGGAGCAGCGCCATGCCGGGGGCTTCGTAGATTCCTCGGCTCTTGGCTTCGATAATTCGATTCTCGATCTGGTCGCTGAATCCTAGTCCGTGTAGCCCGCCAATGTCGTTGGCAAGCTTAAAGATTCCCGTTCTATCGGCAAAACTCTGACCATTGATCTTCGTCGGCCAACCGGCCTCAAACTCAATTGTCACTTCTTCGGTCTTGATTTCGACCCTTGGGTCCCAATGCTTTACCGCCATAATCGGTTCGACGATGTTGAGGCCCCGGTCGAGGAATTCGAGGTCTTTGGCTTCGTGGGTTGCGCCGAGGATGTTCGCGTCGGTCGAGTAAGCCTTCTCCTTCTTGTCTCGGTAAGGCAGATTGTGGGTTTCTAGCCACTCGGACATTTCCTTTCGTCCACCGAGTTCGTTCACGAACGCGGTATCGAGCCAGGGCTTGTAGATTCTGAGATTTGGATTGGCCAGCAAGCCGTATCGGTAAAACCGCTCAATATCGTTGCCCTTGTATGTGCTGCCATCGCCCCAGATCGAAACACCATCCTCGGCCATGGCCCTCACGAGCTTAGTTCCAGTTACGGCTCGTCCGATTGGAGTGGTGTTGAAGTACGTCTTTCCGCCGCTGGTGATGTGGAAGGCTCCGCATTGAATAGCAACGATTCCCTCGACTACCATGTCTTCGACGCAATCGACCAGCCTGGCCTTCTCGGCTCCATACTGGACCGCCCGATCCGGTACTCCTGCGATGTCGGTCTCGTCGTACTGACCCAAATCGCCGGTGTAACAATAGGGAACTGCACCCTTCGAGCGCATCCAGTGGACGGCGACGCTGGTATCGAGTCCGCCAGAGAAAGCAATGCCGACCTTTTCGCCGACGGGAAGATTAGAAAGGATGCGTGACATGGTGGATGTAATGGTCGGCGGGACCAAGCTCCCTTAGTTTACTTTGTCAAGCAAATGTGGCACCGATACGCGAAGGCGGAATTGCTGCGAAGCAGCCGACGGAGCTTATCAGTGTCGAAACTACCACACGGTTAAACTCAGCTTAGGCAACAAAAGGCCGCTTAATATCACCGTGTATCCGTGCCAAAAAGTCCCTACGCGTTGTGCTCTGCCCACAGCCGCTCGAACTCAACGAGGAACTTGTCCATCGCCGCGAATCCGCCCCGCCAAAACTCTTCTGATTTCAGATCGACGCCCAGCATTTCCATCAACTCGGCCGGAGTCTTGGATCCGCCCAATCGCAGAACTCGAATGTAATCATCGGCAAACGATGGCCCTTGTTTCTTTGCCATTTCGTACAAGCTTAGGACCAAAAGTTCTCCAAATGAGTACGCATAAACGTAGAATGGACTACCGGTAAAGTGCGAAACGTACATCCACCAGCACTTGTGCTGATCTCCCAATTTCACCGAATCCCCGAACATTGACTGCAGTTCTTGCTGCCAAATCTCACCAAACTCTTCGGCAGCGAGCTCGCCCTGCGTGCGTCGAGCATCGTGAATGCGCATCTCGAATTGGTACATGGCGGCTTGACGGAAAACCGTGGCAAAAATACCCTCAATCTTCTCGGCGTACAGCGCCAGTTTGTCCTTCGTTTCGGCTCCGGCGACGAGCTTTTCGAACACCAGCATCTCGCCGAACGTGCTCGCAAGCTCAGCCAAGGGCAGGGTGCCGTGGAAGTTAAAGTACGACTGATCCCGGCTGAACGAAGCATGCACGCCGTGACCCAACTCGTGAGCCAATGTCATCACGTCGTCCATTTTGTTCAAGAACGATTGAAGAATGACCGGATGGGTATCCGGCGTGTTGTACGAGCAGAACGCCCCGCCAGTTTTTCCTTTTCTCGATTCAGCATCGATCCAATTCTTGTCGAAAAACTCCGCCGCTCGATCTCGCACTTCTGTGGAAAACTCGCCAAATGCCTCTAAAACAATTGAGCGTGCCTGCTCCCACGAAACTTCGCCCTCGGCGGCAAATAGCGGAGCATAGCGGTCGATATGGGTCAGTTCTGGCAACCCTAGGACCTCCTTCTTGACTCGGTAATACCGCGCAACCATCGGGTAGAACTCCCGGCAAAGTTTGACCACCAGGTCGACCGTCTCTCGATCCAACTCATTCGCCATGTGTCGGCTTTGCTCCGCAAATTGGAAGCCACGCATTCGATCTTCGATCGATTTATCTTGCATCAATGTGTTGAAAATAAACGCCAAAACCCTTTCCTGGTCCTTCAATCCGGCGGTCAGCGAGTCAGCGGCCGCTTGCCGCACCGCGCGATCTTCATGTCGAAGCAATGCTAAAACTTCCTGCTGGCTCTTCTCTTCGACCTTGCCGTTCAAAGAGGTTTTGAACACGTAATTGGATGTAACTTCGTCGAACAAGCGATTGAATGCGCGCGAACCGGTGTTCGCCATTTCCTCCATCAGAA
>JAYVXG010000579.1:0-3829 GCA_043785475.1 Armatimonadota bacterium | reverse complement strand
TCAGCTTCTACTTCCGGTTTGCAGATTCCCGATTCATGGGCAAACCGATGGTTTCCAAGAATGTATGCTTGCCCTTCGATTGTGCCTGAAACGCCGCGTCCGCTCACGGATTGAAAGTCGGAAACATTCAGCACTTTGCCTTCAAACGCTTTGACGATGGCTTGAGCCACTGGGTGCTGAGAAAGTGTGTCAAGCGAAGCGGCAATGAGTAACGCCTTGTCCTTTTCAAATCCATTCATCGAAAGGATGTCTGTGACTTCTGGCTTGCCTTCGGTCAGCGTTCCGGTCTTGTCGACGGCGATGGCTTTAAGCCTTCTGCCGTCCTCGAGATATGCGCCACCCTTGATAAGGATTCCTCGTTTTGCCGCTGCGGCGAGACCGCTCACAACTGTTACAGGAGTCGAAATCACCAAAGCGCACGGACATGCGATGACCAGCATAACTAGAGCCTTATAAAGCCATGGCATGAACGGCTGTCCAAATGCCAAAGGAACGGTGGCAACGAGCAAGGCGAGCACCACGATGACGGGAGTGTAAACCTTGGCGAACGAGTCAACAAATCTCTGGGTCGGAGCGCGTTTACCCTGAGCTTCCTGCACCGTTTTGATGATGTGATCGAGTGTCGTGTTGCCGCGACTTCCTGTAACCTTAAATTCGAGTAAACCTTCTTCGTTTATCGTTCCGGCAAACAAGGAGTCACCGACGCCCTTTGACACGGGCATGCTCTCACCAGTAATGGGAGCTTGGTTGACGGTACTTTGGCCGGAAACGACTATTCCATCAAGGGCAATTCTTTCGCCTGGTTTCACGCGAATCATCGCGTCCATCGCAATTGAGCCAACTTCAACCACGGCCCAAGAGCCGTCCTCTTTTTGCACTGTGGCTTCTTGAGGGGCAATTTCGACAAGCGTCTGGATGGCTTTGCGTGCTCGATCGAGTGCGTAAGCTTCGATCATTTCGGCAACTCCAAAAAGGAAGATAACCATCGCCGCTTCTGGATAAGCACCGATTGCAACCGCTCCGATAGTAGCGATGCTCATCAAGAAGTTGATGTTGAGCGTAAATGACTTGAGGGCGAACCATCCCTTCCTTAGAACCGGAGGTCCTGCAAGCACGATGGCGACCACGGCAAGGACAATGATAGGAAGGCTTTTTTCTTTGCCCGTAACTAAGGAGATTGCTTCTGCTGCGACTGCACATACGCCAGCTAGCCCAAGCATTATATGCTGACTTACTTTCGATGGAGGCTGGCTTTCGCCGTCCACCGCCGCAGTTGAAGGCTCCATGCCAATTCCCTTGAGCGCACCAAGGATCGCTTGGTCGCTGTCGAGGGAATGCTCGACGGTGAGTTTCCGGCTCATTAAGTCGAAGTCCAATGATTCGACGCCCGCCTCGTTTTTGAGGCGGTTTCGAATGAGCTGTTCTTCAACCGCACAATCCATCTTGTCGATGATGTAAGTTTCCTTTTTCATGAATTGTCACTAACGCGTTCGCCGGTTCTTATGAGTACGCTTTCTTCGATTGGGATCACATGAATTCGACCATCTCCGGTTTGGCCAGTCGTAGCGGCTCGACAAATTGCGTCAACGACCGTTTCGACTTGTGCGTCAATAACCATGAGTTCGATCTTAACTTTCTGTTGGGCATCCCAGTTCCCTGAAAAGACATTGTGGGCATGGCAGTCTGAGCAGATCACGGCCGGTAGCCCTTCGATTTCTCGAAGGGCGTCCAGTACAGCACTTTTCTTGGATGGATTGATAATCGCTTTGATTTCTTTCATGTTACACCTCGACCTCAGTTGGTCGATCTTTCTCGAACCATGCATAAAGCATGGGGAGGACCAGGAGCGTCAGTAGCGTGGCGGAGACGATGCCTCCGATAACTACGGTCGCCAACGGTCGCTGCACTTCAGCGCCGATGCCAGTATTGATCGCCATCGGGATAAACCCAAGAGCAGCTACCATCGCGGTCATGAGAATCGGCCTGAGCCTCTCTACTGCCCCAGTCTTCACCGCTTCCGCTAAAGGAACGCCTTTCGCCCTAAGATCGTTGATGGCCGATACCATGACAACTCCATTCAACACCGCAACACCGGATAGCGCAATGAATCCGACACCCGCTGAGATACTGAACGGAAGACCCCGCACAAACAGACCAACTAATCCTCCAGTGATTGCCAGCGGAATTCCGGTGAAAATCAACAGGGCTTGCTTAGCCGTGCCAAACGACAGATAGAGCAGGAAGAAGATCAGTCCGAGGGCAACGGGAACGACAACCGCCAACCGAGCGCTTGCCTTCTGAAGGTTCTCAAACTGGCCACCCCACTTAAGATAATAGCCGTCCGGAATTTTTACTTGCTGTTTGATCGCTGCTTGCGCTTTCTCGACAAACGATCCAAGGTCCGTTCCTCGAACATTTAATTGGACGACAACGCGGCGTTTACCACTATCGCGACTTATTTGAGCTGGAGCCGGTTTCAGATCAATGTGGGCAACGGAAGAAAGCGGAACGCTTCCACCGGTTCCAATCTGAACCGGGAGGTTTCGGATAGCTGACACATTGTTGCGAATTTCATCGGGCAAGCGCACCGCCAAATCAAACCGCTTGTCGCCCTCGACAACTTGTCCGATCGGCTCTCCACCCAGCGCAACGCTGATGAGTTCCTGGACTTCTGCAATATGGACGCCAAGGCGAGCAATCGCCGCGCGGTCCACGTCGATCTGCAATACCGGAATGTTGTCGACCTGCTCGACCGCAACGTCGGCCGCACCTGGAATTTTCCCGACTACTGCGGCAATCTCGTCCGCTTTAGACTTCAGCACATCGAGATCCTCACCAAACACCTTGATTCCGATGTCAGCTTTGACACCGGATGTAAGTTCCGAAAAGCGCATCTGAATTGGCTGCGAGAATCCATACCCTTGCCCGGGGACTTCGTTTGCCTTGGCTTCGACTTCATCGCGCAGCTTGGCTTTCGTCAAACCTGCCCGCCACTGGTTCATGGGTTTCAGCATGATGAAACTATCAGTAAGACTAAGCGGCATGGGGTCAGACGCAACCTCTGGCGTACCACTTCGTGAGAAGACGGTGACAACCTCAGGTACTTCCTTGATCTTCTTCTCCATTGCAGTTACTAGGCGAATGGTTTCACCAGCTCCAACGGTTCTGAGTCGAACTGGCTGGACGAGCATTGAGCCCTCGTCAAGTGTCGGAATGAACTCGGAGCCTAGTTTGGTGAACAAGACACCCGATCCGACCACGAGTGCAATGCTTCCAAGCAGGAGCGGAAGCCTGGCTTTCAAGGACCAACCCAAAACCGGCTTGTATATCCTCGCAAACAAGTCCATGACCGGATTGTGTTTCTCTTTCGTGTTGCGGGATAGAAACATTCCAGCAAGAGCCGGAACCATGGTCATCGTCAGCAAAAGAGCGCCGAGTAGCGCAAGGACGACGGTGAAGGCCATAGGCTTAAACGTTTTCCCTTCCGTACCTTCCAAGGCGATGATCGGCAGATATACAACCGTGATGATCAGTACCGAGAATACGACTGGCCGAGCAACCTCCTTGGATGCTTCTGCAACTGTGTGGCGAAGTTCTAGTGGAGACAAGATTTCACCTTTCTCGTGACGTTTTTCCCCCACACGCTTAACGATGTTCTCCACCATAAAGACCGCACCATCGACAATGAGGCCAAAGTCAATCGCGCCGAGGCTCATCAGGTTGCCACTGATGCCGAACTTGAACATTCCGGTCGCCGCTACCAGCATCGATAGAGGGATCAAGGCCGCCACTATCAAAGCGGCTCGCCAGTTGCCAAGAAAGGCAAGCA
>JAYVXG010000578.1:0-3831 GCA_043785475.1 Armatimonadota bacterium | reverse complement strand
TCACGACACGGACAACTTTTTTTCCCAAGCAAAAAGCCGAAGCAATTAAGATCATCGGAAAGTCCCGATCTGCCGCACTTTCAGCCGCCTCAGAGTTGGGTTTGTTGAACTACACCCCCTTGGGTTTAGCTCCCCCTCCTTCTTATCTGTCGGGACTTCGCTTGATTGGTCTGTCTTTTCTTTGGGATATTGACGAGGCAATCGCAAATCACGATTTTGACAAAGCGATAGTCGCTTGCGGTTCATCTACCCGGTTGGGATGCGCCCTCATGAGCGGTGGTGCTTCCGAAGCTTCGTTGGGCGCGGCGATGATTAATCAGGCTCGGCAGAAAATGGTTCCAGTGCTGGGTTCCTTCAGCGGGCTTCAACTCGGGAAATTGGGTTCTGCAATTCAAAAAGCATCCGCACATCGTCCGGCTATGGAGATCTCAATTGAAAATGAGCGGGACAATATGTTGCTCAGCTTGCAGCAGGCCCAAGACTTCTTCGAAAAGAATCAATTGGACCGACTCCAGGTTCAACTCGGCGTCAGCGCGAAGGACTCTATCGACATGTTGCAGGCGATGGAAAAAGACCAAGAGAAGGGCCGGGCCCTATTTAACTGGATTGGTAGCGATATTTCGGCGCGCACGGAGTGGTATTTAAAGCGGGTCAAAAATCCACGACAAGCTGGTGTTCCTCCGAAGAAGGACGAGACAAAATCGAAGTTGATGCTGTACCGATATTTTGGTACGAACATTGAGAACTTGGTACCTGTGCTTCAAGCAACTTATTGCCGTACGGAATTATTCGTTCTCGAATGTTACTTAAAGCAAAAAATGAAGCTCCAGAAAGAACTGCCAGCATCGCTCGACGTTTTTTCAAAATCGGCGACCATCGACCCATTCACGGGTGAGCCTTTCTATTACAAAAGGGGCATTTCGAGCTACCTGCTATATTCGGCGGGAGAAGACGGGTTCGACGACGGCGGGGATACAGACGCAACTTGCAGGCGTCCGGACATGAAGCTCGAACAAGGCCACAGTTGAGTTTTTAAGGAACCGCGACGGCTACAGGTTTGTCCACCGGCGCCTCGGGATCGGGCAGTAATTTGAGGGCTTCTCGTGCGTCAATCGGGTTGGCGACAATTTCATCCGACTGGACTCGTCCATCTCGGAACCGGATAACTCGCTTGCAATGATTTGCAATCTCCTCTTCGTGCGTGACGACAATAATGGTTTTGCCGTGCCGATTGAGCTCTTGGAACACTGCCATGATGTCCTCTGAGGTTCGTGAGTCAAGGTTCCCCGTAGGTTCGTCGGCAAGGATCATGACTGGGTTGGTAACGATAGCCCGGGCAATGGCGACACGCTGTTGCTGACCTCCCGACAATTCGCTTGGCTTGTGATCAATACGGTCACCAAGGCCGACCGTTTCGAGGGCCTTTTTCGCCAGCGCGCCCCGGTCTTTTACTCCCGCATACATGAGGGGCAATTCAACATTCTTCTGGGCAGACGTTCTTGGAAGCAAGTTGAAATTTTGAAAAATGAAACCGATATATTCGTTTCGAACGGCGGCTAATTGGTTATCGTTCATTTGCGCTACTGGCTTTCCATCCAGTTCAATATTTCCATCGCTGGGGCGGTCCAAACAGCCGATTAGATTCATAAACGTCGACTTTCCCGAGCCGGATGGGCCCATGATGGCAACAAAATCACCCTCGGTGATCGTCACATCGACATTCCTTAGGGCATGGACCGTCTGGTCGCCCATCACATATTTTTTTGATAAGCCCCTGACCTGGACAACCGGCTTTTCCACTAAGCTTCTTCTCCGGGCATCATCAGTCCGGTGACTAATCTCAATTTGAGTTGAGAAATAAGGACGTCGTAGGTTGCCTCAATGTAATTTGATTCGGCTGTAACTAGGCTTACTTGGGCCGTGATTACGTCGATCAAGGTCGCTGCACCAGCTCTCTGCGATCCATCAGCCGCCTCGAAGTTAAGCTGAGCGGCTTTCAGAGCTAATTCCGCCGAAGCCAATCGAAGCTGGTCTTGATGGTAGATTAAAAAATTGGCCTCAATTTCGCTCCGCGCATTCTTTTCTGCTTGCTCTAGAAGTGCTCCTGATGCTTCAACTCCAGCCTTTTCTTCGACGACCAAAGCTTTACTTCTTCCACCATCGAAGAGTGGATAGCTAAAAATGAGACCTGTATTTCGATTCGAACTGAGATCCGGTGTAAATTTTCGATTGTAACTAAAATCGAGTGCCCACGTTAGGCCCGCGTTGATTTCGGTTCCGCGAAGGCTACTCATCTGGCTACTAAGATTTTTGCGACGTGCAATAAGGTCGGGGCGCGACTTCAAACCGATCTCGACTGCTTCTTCCACGGTGGCGGGGACATCGGTCGAAGGAACGAAGGAAACTGGGTCTAGATCGAGAGTGGTGTAATCCCGCTGCAAACCGATGATTGCTTTCAAGCTCGCAGAATTTGTATTGGTTCGATTTTTTGCACCGATGGCGTTTACTTTTGCGTTGAGAGCGTCTGCTTCTGCTTGCAGCGTCTCTCTTCGAGCCGCATCACCCACTCGGACTCGAGTCCTGGTTTGGTCAAGGACCTTGTCTGCTCTTTCCCGTTGAGCGTTGGCAACTTTTTCAAGTTCTTGTGCCCGAAGTGTTTCTAAAAAGTCCTGCTCGACATTGAAGATTAGGTCCCGAAGGACTTGGCGAGTTTGGGCACCCTGGGCGGACAAACTTTCGGTTGCCGCACGAAGCTGTGCTTGCCGCTGACCAGCATCGAACGGTCTCCAGGTCAGGTCGGCTTGAGTCGTGGTGCCGGAGGATGCAACATCGGACGACCCGGAAAGTTGAAACAGGCGATCATTGTAAACAATCGAAGGGGTTAGGGTTGGTAAAAAGGCAGAATTCGCTATGGTTCTCCGAGCCCTGGCTGCGACAATGTCACTTATGGCAGCCTTAAGCGTTCCGTTGTTCCGCTTTGCGAGGCGAATTGCTTCGTCCATCGTCAGTTTCTCGCCAAAACTTGACGCCGCAAAAACGGCGAGCATTCCACAAATCGATATTCTTCCTATCATCCTTCCCCTAGTCCCTCAACAACTACGTTACTTGTTGTTTCCACGATTCCATTTGGGACGAGATACCTAAAGGTTATTCGCCCCAAATAAGATTCTTATTCGCAATAATCGTTTCTTCTCGATCCGGACCAACCGAAATGATCGCCACTGGAGTCTTCGTGTAGGCCGCCATGAAATCGAGATAGGCTCTCGCTTCCATTGGCAGATCCTCAACGGCCCGTGCAGTCCGAAGGTCCCCTTTCCAACCGGGCAACTCCTCGTAGACTGGTTCGATCCGGGCGAGGACTTCGACATCGCTTGGCAAGTAATCAATTTCCTTTCCGTCCAATTTGTACTTAACTGCGACCTTAACGGTTTCAAAATCACTTAAAATGTCAAGTCTTGTCACTACAAGCCCACTCAGCGAATTTAATCGACAGGCATGTTTGAGGGCGACCAGATCGAGCCAACCTATTCTTCGACCACGGCCGGTCGTGGTTCCAAATTCCTTACCAATGGTTCGAATGTGGTCACCGAGCTCGTTATCAAGCTCGGTTGGAAATGGCCCACTCCCCACGCGGGTCGTGTACGTCTTGCATACTCCGAGAACGCTGTCGATGTGTCGAGGTCCGATACCGGTGCCGAGGCAAGCTCCGCCAGCGACCGGATGAGACGACGTTACGTAGGGGTAGGTGCCCGAATCAAGATCGAGGAATGTCCCCTGTGCGCCTTCGAGTAAGACCTTTTCTCCGGCTTCGACGGCTTCGGCTACCATGGC
>JAYVXG010000577.1:0-3847 GCA_043785475.1 Armatimonadota bacterium | reverse complement strand
CACGCGTGCAATGCTCAAAAACCTCTGCAATGCGATGGGTGACCACGATAATCGTTGCTCCTCCCACTGCCAACTTCTTGAGGCTTCCGTATAGAGCGTCTGCGTCTTGGGGCGACAACATTGCGGTTGGCTCATCGAGAATCATGATTCGACTATTCCGCCACAGAAGTTTGAGAATTTCAAGTTTTTGCCCCCCCGCTGGGCTCAGACTAGACGATTCCGCATCCCAGTCAAATTCGAAACCCATCGAATCCGCCAACTCTGTCGCCTTTGCCGCCATCTCGGTTTTGCGCAGGACCACTGATCCCTCAGAGCCAAGAACGAGGTTTTCGAGGTTGGATAGCTCGCCAATGATGCCGTAATGCTGGCTCACCATTCCGATGCCCTTTCCAATTGCGTCACCAGAGTTCTGGAATTGGACTAGTGTTTCATCTAAGGACGTCGTCCCAGAATCGGGTGCCATTGCCCCGTAAAGGGCTTTCATCAAGGTCGTCTTCCCCGCTCCGTTTTCGCCGACCAGCGCGTGGATCGTCCCGGGTTCTACTTCAAACGTAACGTTCTGGAGAGCCTGAACTCCGCCGTATCGCTTCGAAATGCCTTGCATCGAAACGGCAAAGCTCATTTTTTGAAATAAACCTCGTAAAGCGCCGCGGTCGCATCTTCTTCTCTTCCCTGCTCTTGCAGCAATCCCAACTGGCGGTTAGCAAGTTCCGTCATCGAAATCTCGATTCCAAGGTCTTTTGCGGCGGACTCGCAATAGCCAAAATCCTTGCGCTGGTTTTTTACCGAGAAGCCGGGAGTCCAATCTTCGCTAAGGATCTTTGCGCCGTAGTTCTCAAATGCCCAGCTTCCGCCCGCGCCGCCGCCGATCATACTGTGAGCCTGGTTGATGTCCAACCCAGCCTTCTTGGCGAACGCCATTGATTCACAAAGCCCCATCAGTGCACCGCCGACCGCGATCTGGTTGGCAAGCTTCATGACCTGCCCGTTACCACTCGGCCCGACCTGTTCGGCTCTTTTGGTGTATGGGATCATGACCGTCATGGCGTGCGCGACATCCTCGTGATCGCCACCACAGAAAATCGTGAGGGTTCCGTTTTTCGCTCCCATCGACCCACCAGTGATCGGGGCGTCGACGAATCTAAGTCCCTGACCCTTTAGTTCGCTGTAAAGAGTTCGTGCCATCGACGGCTCAATAGTCGAGTGGTCGACGAACAGGGTCCCAGGCTTCGCAGACGGTGCCATCGCACGAACGACCTCAGCAACATCCTCGCTCCGTCCAACGCAGGTGAAAATCACCTCGCAGCTCTCGGGAAGCAGCTTGAGGTCAGGGGCTACGGTCGCGCCGAGGCGGCTCAGTTCATCCGATTTCCCGGCGGATCGATTCCAAACTGTGACGTCGTGTCCCCCCTTAATCAGGTGTCCTGCCATTGGCCCACCCATAACTCCAAGACCCACGAATCCTACCTTCGCCATAACTCGAATAAGGGTACCGGGCAACCGGGATTGATTGCCATTCGGATTCAATTTTCTGCTAACTGCAAACCTACTTCACAAAGGTCAACGCCCGATCAATCCGCGCCAAAATCCGTTCTGGACCTAGCACAGCCATGAGCTCGAACAAACCCGGCCCCGACGTTTTTCCGGTCAAAGCCACCCGCGTGGGATGAACGACGGGACCGAGTTTTTCGAACCCGTTCAATGCCTGAAACGCTTCCAACTGCTCTCGATATTGTTCCACTGTCAATTGTGAAACACCACACGTCTCCTTTACATACCCCAACAACGCGCGCACGTGGTCCTGACCAAACCATTTCTCGACCGCCTTTACGTCCATGTCTGGCTCGTCGACAATAAAGAATTCGCAGGCCGCACCAAATTCAATCAGATTGGTAACCCGCTCTTGTTCTTCCTTGATGCACTGCAATGCGTAATTGCGATTCGATTCGGCAAATAAAATCAGATTTTCGAACTGAGAAAAAATGACCTTCCCGTTCCTCTCCGGCTTATTCGGCACTCGGTCTTCATCCACAAAGTTTTCCCAATATTGCTTAGTGTAGGCTTCGGAATAAAGGGCCTTCATTTCTTCCAGCACCGCTTCGGTCGTCATCGATCGAATTCTTGCGCCATTCAACCAATTCAGCTTTTCGATATCGAATCGTCCGGGCGAGGGTTGCAGACCTTCGAGCGTAAATGAACTGATCATCTCCTCTTCGGTCATATTTTCAAGGTCGCCGCCGGGCGACCAGCCGATTAAGGCGATAAAGTTCTTGAGGGCAGACTTAAGATAGCCCTGGGCCATGTAGTCCAAAACTCGAGTCGCGCCGTGGCGCTTACTCAATTTCTTACCGTCCGCGCCGATGATGACTGGGCAGTGGACAAAAACCGGTGCTTTCCAGCCAAACAGCTCGAACAAAAGGGAATGGATCGGCGAGGTCGGAATCCACTCTTCTCCCCGCAATATGTGGGTGATCTCCATCAAATGGTCATCGACCATCGCGGCGAAGTGATAGGTCGGCATTCCGTCACCTTTGATCAAAACCGGATCGGGCAAAACGTTAGAATCAAACTCGATCCTTCCCCGGATGGCATCTTGCACGATGATCTTGCGATCCCGTGGAATCCGCATGCGAATAACGTAGGTTCGTCCATCCGCAATCGCCTTCTCGACTTCTCCAGGCGAGGCGTCGCGCCAATCGCCGCCAAAGTACCCAATCTGCTGCTTGTTGATCTGCTGGAACTCGCGCATCTGGTCGAGTTCTTCCGAGGTGTCAAACGCCTTATACGCATGGCCCATAGCTTCCAACTCTTCGATATGTTTCGCGTAGATTCCGGCCTCTTTTCGCTCGGATTGTCGGTATGGCCCGAACGGCCCCCCCATATGCGGACCTTCATCGAATTCGATTCCTACCCAGCGCAGGGTCTCAACGAATTCTTGTTCACTTTCTTCGTTATATCGCGCCCGGTCCGTGTCTTCGATGCGAAAAATACATTGACCACCTTCATGCTTGGCAAACAAAAAGTCAAACAAAACTGTGCGCAACGCGCCAACATGAAGAAGACCAGTCGGACTGGGGGCAAAACGTACTCGAACTGACATTATTTCCATAAGCGTACCGCCCAAAGACCTACCGGGGAGCCGAAAGGGTACAACGGAACGTAATTATCGAATTCAGTAACAAGATGAGCGAAGCAGCAGCCTGGTATTACGTCGGTTCATTTGGACAACTTGGTCCGCTCACCCTTGAACAAATGGAGGAGTTAGTTGACGGTGGTGTTATCGAAAAATCGACTTTCGTATGGAAGCCGTCGATGAATGATTGGCTCCCAGCGGGCAACGTTTCGGAATTGCTGACAGCGTTCAAACTCATCGAACCGATGGCGAGTCCTCCCCCGATCCCTGGCAGTATTCCACCCCAAGCCCCCCACCACTCCCCGGCCTCAATTCGGCCAAGCATGGCCCCAGCACGGTCGGCGTCGATTCAGTCGCAAGGCTATCCGAGGACCCTGCATTTGCCAAGGAGCGATAAAAGCCGGACAGTCGCCGGAATCCTCCAAATAGTTATTCCTGGGTCAGGTCGAATGTACTTGGGATATGCTGCCCTCGGAGTCATTCAATTTGTCCTCTGCTTCTGCCTAATAGGAATTCCTTGGTCAATCATCGATGGCATCATGATCCTAAGTGGAAAGGTCGGAATCGACGGATATGGCCGCGCAATTGAAGACTGACCAAATCGAATGCCCCGCTGATACGTCAGAATAGTGTAAGAAGCGAATGAAAGCATTTCGGTTATTGGTTGGTATCAGTTTGGTTTTCCTCATCCATGCCTTAGCATGGGCGCAGGAT
>JAYVXG010000576.1:0-3862 GCA_043785475.1 Armatimonadota bacterium | reverse complement strand
GAATCAGCGAGCTCAAAACATTTTTCATATCAGCCTTCTAAGACTCCAAAGTATTCTTCGAAGAATCTATCTCTAACGACGCTAGTCGCCACGAAATCATTACCGGGACCTAGGTCTAAAGTAGTCTGCCCTCGTTCCTGGTTCACAGAGACGGATCCTTGTTCAAACCCGCAGAGGGTCGAATCGAAGATGAGAGCCGCCGCGAGCGGATCGTGGAATGTGATGGCTGGCGCATGATCGAACCATTTAGTAGCCATTCTGAGTACGAGCTCCAACAGTGGCCCCTTAAACCGGTCTTCACATTCGGATTTGGTCATTTGGCACTGAAGGGTGACGTCCAGGCCGACCCAATCATGCCGAGATCTCGTCGTCTTGGCGACAATCGCGGAAGCGACTGGATCGCAAACACAGTTCCATTCTGCATCGATTGTCGAAGACCGAAAGACCCCTGCCATTGAAACGAAACTCCTGAGTAGGAATGGAATCTCCGGGTCGAGAGCAAACAGTAAGGCAACGTTCGAGAATGGTCCAATACTGAGCAGAGTAATTTCGCCCGGCCTTGACCGAATGGTTTGCCTCAAGAAATCGACGGCTTCGTCTCGCTTGCGGTCGAGCGTGTGTGGCAAGGTCGAGATTGGCTCGTATTGAGCGCACCACGGCTGCCCTTGGCCATATGCAAGGACCTCGGATCGACCGCATACAATCGGAATATCTTCCCTTCCCGCCGCCCGGCAAAGAACTTCGGCGATGGCCGCGCGCTGTTCGACCGGACCAGTGACAGTCGTGATACCCAGCAGCTCACATTCCGGCTTTTTCAGCAGATAACTAATAGCAAGCGCATCGTCGATGTCATTGCCAGGGTCAGTATCGAGGAGGATCGGAATTCTGTCCAATGCACAAGCATACATGTAAAATCCCCTTCCTGAGGGAGCAGGTGAGGGGACTTGAGGGATAGTCGAGGTTAAGATTTGCTCTTCTTTCGAATCACGTAGCCAGCGATGGCGAATGGCAACCAAATTGGAGAGAAGACCAGGACGTAGATGGCGAAGGTACCGAGGACCTGTCCGACTCCGGCGAGGTTTTCCTTTGCACCCTGAAGGGCACTTCCAGACCAATTACTGCTTCCACCGGCCTTGACCGCCTTATCGCCCCGAACGAAGCTCAGTTCGAGAGTGCTGTACTTAGCACGTTCGAGCAAACTATTGACTTCGGCCTTATGGGCTTCAAGTTCGACTCGAGCGTTTGAGATTGCTGCACGGATGCGCCATCGTTGGTCGTTGTTCTTGGCTTTGGCGAGCTCTCCAATGAGACGCTTTTCTTCGTCGGCCCAAGAGATCATTCGCGCAGAATTGTCCACAGTTGGCTTCGTAATATCGAGGCTGCCGGTGTTCTCCGAAATCAGCTCACCCATCGCTTCGAGCTTGTCGATCGCAGTGGCAAAGTTCTTCGTAGGAATTCGAAGGGTCATGGTGGCGACTCCGCCGTCAGCCTGGTTCTGAGTATTGCTGGCGGTTACAAAGCCGTCTAATCCAACTACCATTCCCGTTGCTTCGTTCACGGCTCGCTTGAGATCGTCGACATTCACTTGCATCTGTCCACTTCGTTCGAGGTAGATGCCGTGATCGGTTTCGGGAACACCGGGAATGGACCGAGTGACACCGTCTCGCTTGGCTCGCATCTCAGTTTTGAATGGAGACTCTCCGGACTTTCCGTCCGCATACCACTGACCGGTTGGGGTAGTTGCATTGGCTCCTTTTGAACCCTGAACATTTTTGTCAACGCCACGGGTTGGGCGCCCTTCTTCCCTTGCGAAAACCGGAGTTTTGGCGCTTGCAGGAGCATCGGAAACAGGAGATTCACTCTGAGGCGACCCGTTAACCAGCGCATCGCCGTTGTAGCGATCTTGACCACCAAAGCCAGCACCACCGCTCGGCATTGCTTTGCTCTTTGAGCCAGCCATTTTATCCATCTGCTCTGACCTATTGTCAATCGCGGCCGGTTTGTCAACCATTTTCTTCATACTAGATTCTTCATCCGCTGAAGGTGATGCGGAGGAGGAGGAGGCAGTAACGTCTGCTCCCCTAGCGTTTTTGAATGTAGCCATTGATGCATGTTTCGACTGGGCGAATATGGGGAACATGAAGGCTGCGAGAAGGACGACGCATGCGCTTCCCGCGCTCCAATTTATGGCCGTCCGCCAGATTTTCTTCTTCTCGTAAATGGCAACCTTAGGGCCCTCTTTCAGTCGCTCTTCGAGCTTGTCCAGGCCGTATGGCTCGCCGCTGTCGGCGGTCTTAAGCGTAGACGAAATTGCTGAAAATTCCTCGACCATCTTCTGCAATTCGGCATCATTGTGAAGGTGGGTTTCGACTTCTGCTTTCTGGGCGATGTCGAGTTCGCCGTCTAAATAGCTTTTTATGTTTTCCATTATTTGACCTCCGCGGAGGTGAGTTCGGGGGTGTAGATCGCCTTTCGTAAATTTGTAAAGGCGTGGAAGAGACGACTCTTGACGGTACCAACTGGAACACCGGCGATCTGGGCGATCTCTTCGTAAGTGAAGCCGTCAATCTCGTGAAGAGTCACAACCTCACGATGTTCATCGGAGAGCTTGGCGATTGCCAAGCGCAGGATCTCGCGGTTGATGAGCTGCCCTTCTTGGGATGTCTCACCACGAAACTCGGGCATGGGTTCGGTGCGTTGGTTGTTTCGATTAACGCGGCGACATTCGTTCAGCGCAATCCCGATCAGCCACGTCAGCGGCTGGCTTTCGCCGCGGAACTTGCTCAGGTTCCGTTGGGCGGTGACAAATGTTTCTTGGGCGGCGTCGCCTGCGTGGTGGTATCCGACCCGCGTCGAGCAAAACCGAAAGACTCGGTCGTAATGCTGTTTCGCAAGCTGGGATATATCGAGCTTCTCCACGTTTGGCATCGCTTGTTGGTGGTCAACTAGCATCATACAGAATGTAGGTGCGCATTGGGGCGCATTTGGTTCAAAGAATTTCTCTGAATACTCCTACCGACTTTGGCGCATTCTCGCTGGATGATTTTCGATGACGGGTTTCGCGCCGGTTGTCCAGTACCCGGTAGACCCGAATTTTTCGACGTTTAGTTTGGATTGGTTGGAGGCTATTATCGGCTTGCCGTGTTTCGCCAAGCTGTCCTTAGCAACTAAATTTCTCGTAAGACGTAGCTTTAGAGCATCTACGTGGGTTTTTTCTTCGCCGGTGAATTTTGGCTCTAGGTGCAAAATCATGCTCAAAGCTCTCTTTGGATCGGGGGCTTCGAGCGTCGTTGCGACCTCCAGGAGTTGCTGATCAGAGAGCGGCTTGACTTTTTCAGCGTGGGCGAGAGCCCAGTTGTAGAGCTTCCAATCTTTGGCCTGCCCGGCTTCAGTCGCCAAATAATAGAAAGTGTTTCGTCTGGAACCCGGGGCGATGCGAGGGTCGTTGAGAACCGAATAGGTCTTCTTTTGAACTTGTGCTGCTCTGACTAGAGCAGCCTCGAAGCCCTTCGTGTTGTTCAGTCGTTCAGAAAAGTAGAGAGTTTTGAGGATCGTCAATGGATCAGTGGTAAATGAACTGTCCTTCTCGGCACCAAGCTCTTCCAAAAGGGCCAGTGACTCTTTTTCTTGGCCGAGAACCTCGTAGACCGACGCTAGTTTCCTCTTGGCGATATGGCTAACCACCGTGCTGTTATCCCTCATCTCGTTCGCATAAGTTCGTTTGGGGCCGTTTGTGTTACCGATAATGAAATCGTCATCGGCCTCGGCAATGAACGATAGCCGTCGCGCGATCCTCGAGGATTCAACAGATGCTGGGGTTGGCGGTGCGACCACTATTACGGCGGTTTTATTACAGGCTGCA
>JAYVXG010000575.1:0-12306 GCA_043785475.1 Armatimonadota bacterium | reverse complement strand
CAAAACCGCGGCGCTCGGCATCTCTGGGCGAGCGAATGTGAACCGTTTCTCCGTTCTTGATGATCGAACCCGACGTGGGGTGGGTGATGCCAAACAGGGACCGCGCTACTTCAGTGCGCCCGGCTCCCACGAGTCCGGCGATGCCCACAATTTCGGTTTTGCCCACGGTTAGCGAAACATTTTGGAATCCGGGACCGGAAAGATTCTTCAGCTCAATGAACGGTTCGACCTTGCCATGACCGGCTCGACTTAGGCTCTCTTTTGCAATATCTCTGCCGACCATCAGGTTGACCAATTGGTCATGGTCGAGATCGGTGATTCGTTTCTCGGCAACTTTGGCGCCGTCGCGGAGTACGGTGACGACGTCGGCAAGATCGAATACTTCGTTGAGATGATGGGTGACCATCGCAATTGCGCACCCTCGATCTCGCAAACCACGAATGATTTTGAAGAGTTCGTTGACTTCATTTGAGGTTAGTGACGCGGTTGTTTCGTCAAAAATCCACACCTTGGCGTCTTCGGACATCGCGGTAGCAAGTTCCACCATTTGCTGTTGGGCGATGGACAAATTTCCGACTTCAGAGTTAGCTTTGATATTTACCCCGAGCTGCTGGAGAATCTCGTTCGTTCGCCGGATGGCCTCTTGATGGTTTGCTAATGAAGCCGTCTTAGGAAGCCTTCCGACAAAAACGTTTTCGGCAACGTCGAGGTCTGGAAAGATGAGCGGTTCTTGGTGGATGAGGGCGATGCCATTTCGAATTGCCTCTTTGGGCGATCGAAGAATGATCGGTTCGCCTTCGAGGCTGATTGTCCCTGACACCGGTTGATGGATTCCCGCAATGACCTTGGCAAGGGTTGATTTCCCCGCCCCATTCTCACCAGTTATTGCATGAATTTGCCCTGGGAATAGGGCGAAATCGATGTTCTTAAGGATAGAATTTCCGCCCAAAACTACGTTGAGATTTTCGACTCGGACCAGGGGAGTTTTTTCAACTTCGGGCAATGGAAAATTTCCTTTAGCCTGCAATCTTACCTATCCACAGGTTCCCTATAGATTCCTTATACATGGGAACAGTCACAATATAGGTGTGAAGCGACGTGATTTTCTCATCGGTGCCGGTGCTGCCGGCGCAAGCCTGGCCGCCGGAAAGGTTTTTGGCATGGAGTACGAGGTTCAAAAATCTCGACCCAGAGGAAATAAGTCGGTAGCCGGACTAAAGGTCCCGCCCATGGATAAAGTCCGCGTTGCCTTTATTGGCGTCGGAGCCCGAGGCTCTGGCCACGTCAGTCAACTGTGCCAGATCGATGGCGTCGAGGTCGTCGCAATTTGCGACAACCACCTTCCTACCCTCGAACGAGCCGTCAATGGCGTAGTGAAAAACAAGCGACCCGCCCCACTCGCCTTCGGAAAAGATAAGGACGACTATAAGCGTATGCTTGAGCGCAAAGACATCGACTGCGTATTTATCGCCACCCCGTGGGAAGAGCATGTTCGAATGGCGGTGGACACCATGAATTCGGGCAAGCACGCCTTTACCGAGGTTCCAGCGGCCTACACCGTTGACGATTGCTGGAAGCTGGTCGATACCGCCGAAAAGACCCAGCGCAACTGCATGATGATGGAGAATGTCTGTTACGGACGGGAAGAGCTTCTTGTACTGAACATGGTTCGCAACGGAGCCTTTGGCGAGCTGGTTCACGGCGAAGCCGCATACATTCACGATCTTCGCAGCCAGATGAACGAAATTGAGCACGGGACGGGTTCGTGGCGAACCTACCACTACGTTAAACGAAACGGGAACCTTTATCCGACTCACGGTCTTGGCCCGATTGCCCAGTACATGGACATTAACCGTGGCGACGCCTTCGACTATATGACATCTGTTGGCTCTCTTTCCCTCTCCCGCGAACTTTACGCAAAAGCAAAGTATCCAGAAGGACACGAGCGACGATCTCTCAAATTTGCTTGCGGCGATATGAACACGAGCATCATCCGAACGAAAAAGGGACGAACGATTATGGTGCAATGGGACGAACAACTTCCTCGCCCATACACGCGACACAACTATTTGCAGGGAACCAAGGGAGCCTGGGCCGGCTACCCAGACCGAGCGGTATTTGAGGCTCACGTCGGTGACGGAGCCGAGGAATGGAAAGAGGGCGAGGGCTTGAAGCCGCTATACGACAAGCATGAGCATCCGCTGTTTAAGCGAATGGGCGAGGAAGCCAAGCGAAACGGCGGCCACGGAGGAATGGACTTCTTGATGCTTTGGCGGATCATTTACTGCCTACGCAATGGCTTGCCGTTGGATCAGGATGTTTACGACGGCGCCGCTTGGTCGGTTGTGGCTCCACTGAGCGAAGTATCGGTTGCGAATCGCGGAAAGAGCATGGACTTTCCTGACTTCACTCGTGGCGAATGGAAGACTCGAACTGCGCTCGATAACATGACGAATGCTTGAAGAAGTTGACCATCAGCTCTTGGCAGTTTGCAGCAAAGAAATTTGGAGGCCAAGTGTGAGTCCTTGGCTAAACATCATGCATGAACTTTGTCGAAGATGAAACTCTTCTTCAGGAATGCTTGTAAATACACTTTCAGCCAATCGGTGTACTCATAGTCATGCGACGTATCGGTGCCGGCGCCAGCCTTCTTGGCTATCGACTTCAGAATCATCCGCTTAAACCAATCGAATTCAACGTACATTAGAGCCCCGGCGACCGGAATCCATTCCGTCGGCGTCCACCCAGTTTCATCGGTGAACTTGTCCACACATTTTTGAAGTTCGGCATAGTGGTCGCCTTCTTTGTAGGCAGCCGTTAGGCTTGCCGAGAGAAATGCGGACGGAGCCTTGCGTAGGTCATCTCGATACTTTTGGACAAAGTGAACTAGCGAGCGTTGATGATTTCCCTGATGAAGGGACCCCATGACAATGCATGCATTAAATCCGTCCACATGGAAGTCCTCCCTCACATCCGCACTATCGACGACCTCGGCGTTGTGTCCCATCTCGCGAATAAATCCGCCAATCCGCATTGCAATCTTGCGCGTGTGTCCTTCGGTCGTTCCGTATACAACTAATATGTTTGCCATTGTTGGTGTTTCCTGTGATTGATTGTTGTGTTCTAGTGAGCCGTGTATCCGCCGTCGATAACGAGTTCGGTACCGGTGACGAATTTCGATTCATCGGACGCTAAGTACAACACGCCATACGCGATATCGTCGACTTCGCCGAGATGTCCGAGTGGGTGGAGAGCACCGACCGCTGCTTTTCCGGCTTTGACATCGCCCGAATCGTGAAGAAAATTCTCGACCATCGGGGTCCAAATGAAGCCAGGATGAACCGAATTCACCCGAATATTGTGCGGTGCGTAAATAAGGGCGTCGGTTTTTGACATCAAACGAACGGCTCCTTTCGATGCGTGATACGGGGGAACATCGGGGGCGCTGACCAGGCCATAGATCGAGGAGAGATTGATGATGCTTCCTCGTTTGTTGGCCATCATGTGGGGCAATGCGTGTTTGGTGCAAAAGAAGACGCCGTTCACGTTGATACTCATCACGTGGTTCCATTCCGCACCCGTCACTTCGTGAGTTGGCTTGTTAACCCCGGAGATCCCCGCATTGTTGACTAAGATCGAAATCTTGCCAAACTTGGCTTGCACTTCATCCATGACTGACTTGACCTCCGTCTCGTTTGCGACATCGAGGTGCCAAAAATGAGCGGTTCCGCCGGCCATCCGAATATCATTGACCAGTTTGTTCCCTGGTTCATCAAGCACATCGGTAACCGCAACCATTGCGCCATTCAGGGCTAGCATCTCCGCACAAGCTTTTCCGATTCCTAAAGATGCTCCGGTCACAACTGCGACTTCGCCTGAAACTCGTCCTTTGTTACTCACATGATGAGTGTGGGTTCAAGGCCGGAAACCTGCAAGTCATACTTTCCCCTGTAGGGGAAAAGTACGACGGTTAATTATCGGAAGGTGACTTCACGGACGATGCACAGGGCGTTGTAACCCGACTCAACTTTGATTGCCGAAAGTGTCGCGGCGATGGCGAACTCTTTACCCGCCTTATTGAGAGCAATTGTTGAGGAGTGTTCACCCATTTTGCGCCGAGTTGGTTCGTCGAAGTAATGTTCGCGATGAGCATGGTGGATCATCCGATATCGCTCTGGGATGAGGGTCGTGATTGGCTTGCCCCGAAGCTCGTCCTTATCGTAACCAAAGAGCTCGGCAGCGGCTTGGTTAAGGTTTTCAATGACTCCGCTTTCGTTGACGACAAACATGGCATCGGCGGCGATTTCGATCAAATCTTGGTAGAAGTTTGCCGACCGTTGATTGCCGTAATCGCCTGATTCGAGGCGAATCTGCCTGGCCATCTTTTCATTTTCGTCGCGAAGGCTCTGCAACACGCGTTCACTTTCTTGGCGCATCACAATCGCGACGAGTTCGGTTCGGCTATGCTGACCAAGTTTGATTCGAATCCTTCCCCAGTAGGTACTAACTGTAGCTTCGCTGATGCCAAGTTGATTGGCGATCGCGGTGTCAATGAAGCCCTTAGCTGCCAGATCAAGCAATTGCTTTTCTCGATCTGACAGTTCTAATTTTTGTTCACGCGACATTGATTCAAGGACATTCTAGCAACATTCGCGAGCCAAAGGCACGGAACTGAACTATGTGTCCCCTTCGATGATCAAATGCCGAATGGCAAAATCACCAAAGGGGAAAGCAATACCGTTGTTGTTACACCGCCACATATTGGTCTAATTCCGAATTCTCTCCTCGGTAGCAAGAGAGTGCTGGTGAGTTCAGGTGAGTTCTGATCGTATCGATCGGCGTCACCGATTCGGGATAAATTCTCGCTAAAGCGGTAATGTCGGTCGTTAGAGGCATGTATGATCTCGACTTACCAAGTCCCGGTACAAATGTATCTCTTTGCAGCGATACTACGAATTCTTCCGTGGTGACCTTGCCAGTCAGGAAGTCGCCGATCATGTGCGATAAGAACTGGGTAAAGAGCGACCGTCGGTACGTAAAGTCGACGACGACGTCGGCGTTTTGCTTAGTCGGTCGGATAAAGACCTCATAACTTGGTCGAACGAAACGCTGATATCGATCGATGACTTGCTCGGTGGTAACGCCACGCTCGTCGGTGTCACGCATAATTCGCCCCAAAAGACGTTCGTCGGCGGCAACATCGAGGAAGCAAGCGAGGTCGCACATATCAACAACAGGCTGAGCGAGCACGAACAGACCCTCAACAATGATGATTGGCCTCGCGCAAGTGGGATGGGTGGCCCATTCTCGGGTCATGTGCTTAAAATCGTATCCGGGAACGTAGACTGGCTTACCTTCCTGAAGCTTGCGAATGTGGCGAATCAAAAGCTGGAAGTCGAGATGCTTTGGATGATCAAAATTGATGTCGGTCGGGTCTATCGTCGAATCATCGGTGCTCCAAAAGTATTGGTCCATGCTGAGCACGAGGACGTTTTCTTCGCCCACGGCTTGAGCAATATCATGGGCAAGATGAGTCTTTCCGCAGCCAGAGCCTCCCGCGATTCCGATGACCAGGGGGCGATTTCTTAAGTGTTCCATGTTCCTATTTAGGCATTGCCTATGGGAATATTTTTGATTGGAACGGGTCGATCATCAAGTCAGACTTTGGACCGTCATACTTTCCTACGACTCAACGAAGCTCTCGCGATTACCATTTCAAATGGTGATTGGGAATAAGTGAACTTCCTTAAGGCGGGCCGAAAGCGATTGATAACGAGATAGGTTTGGATCCAGAGTGATCAACACTCTGAATCCTGAAGGTTGAGGTTTACGCCTTGGTATAGGTAATCGTCATTTTCATCTGTAGGTTTGCTGGAGCACCCTTCTTGACGGCTTGTCGCTTCATTTCGTCGCTGAGATCAAAAACTATCGTTTTTCCATTCGCGCCCATAACTCCATTCATGGCAGTCGGCCCGCCATTTTTGCCGCTTAGGTCGTAAAGCTTGATTTTATTGCCACTTTGGCTCCATTTGCCCTTATCGCTGTCTGATTTACCTCTTATTGATTGAGAAATCGAGACAGTGCCGTCCTTTTTAAGGTCCATTTTGACGACGGCCGCGGCGAAAACCTGTTCGTTGGCGGTGGCTTTAGCGATATCGGCTTCCGCTTTCGCCTTCTGAGCCGCGCCAGCTTTGGCCGACTCTTGCTTGATTTTATTCTTGATGTCAGAAAGATCAAATTTGACCTTACCGTTCCATTTCCCAGTGGCTGTCGAAGCAAATGCTGAAACGGAAATGGCAACTAAGAAGGAGGCGAGAATCAGTTTTTTCATTGTCAAAATTGGTGCCAGGTTTGGCTACGAGATAGGATAACGGATTCCGCTTTCAAAAAGTTGCCAAAACCAGAGTGGTCCTTGGATTTCTTAATAGTTAGGGTCAATATTTGGTCAAAGCCATGTATGCAAAACTCTGACTATCCCCACTATTTCACTAACCAACGTTCATATGGTCTTCGTAGAAGATAGCATGACCATCACATGTTGAATTTAGGTGAACCAGATTGGGAAGGAATGGCTCGAAATCGCGAGCAACCGACGGGGCGGCCGGTCATGCTCCAGACCTGGCATGATTTGATTTTCATTCATGCCCGGGTTCCGGTTGATATCTTGCAGCAAATGGTCCCGCCTGAGCTAACGGTCGAACAGTTTGACGGGTCGGGGTGGGCCGGCGTGGTTCCGTTTCGCATGTCGGGAATTCGTCCTCTGATGGGACCTCCCATGCCTGTACTCAGTTCGTTTTACGAGACCAACGTGCGCACCTATGTCACTCACCCGAATAACGGTCCGGGAGTGTGGTTTTTTTCGCTCGAGGCCGCTCAATTTTTGGCGTGTTGGTACGCCCGGCAAATCTTTAAGTTGCCGTACTTTTACGCGACGATGTCTGGTGACATCGACAAAGAGATGTGGCGATATCAAGGAAGGAGGAACCAAAAACAACGCCTCCCGCCAGTTGCCGGGACAACGGCTGACCTTGAAAACTACGAAATTTCGACCCACATTAAAGGTCCGTGGCATCATGCTGAGAAAGAGTCCTTCGAATGGTGGCTACTCGAACGGTATCGTCTCTACTCGTCTGGTGTTGGCGAACGGCTGATCACAGCGCGCGTGTTTCACGTTCCCTACACGGTTGCTGAGGCAAATTTAACTCAGGTCCTCATAGAAGGATTGGAACGGCAATTCGGAAAGTTGGACTTCACCAGTGTGCTGGTTGCAAAAACCATTAATGTCGAGTGTTTTTCGCCGCAGAAGGTTTGACCTTGACTCCGGGTTTCGTTGCAGGCTCGACCTTCTTGAAGACCAATTTGACTTGCGGGAGACCGGGCTTGCTATTGATTGAAATGACCATTTTTTTGCCATCGGGGCTAAGGGTGCCGTTCAACGTCTGGCTCCGCTTATTTCCATTTTCCTCGGCAAAGATAATGGTGACCAAATTGCCAATGCTCGTCCATGTACCTTTTCCGGTTCGGCGAGGGACGTCTTCACCGGTCACGAGGCTGACAAAAGTCTTGTCGGCTTTAAAGGCGAAAGTGTAGTTGAGGGTTTTGAGGAACCCCTTGCTAATTTGAAGCTTGATGAGGCTGTCGCCGTCCATGCCCTGGGCAACCGCACTTGGTCCCAGGGTCGCAATGCCTTGCCACTGTCCAACGAGATCTGCCGAAGCAAGATCAGCAATTGTAAGAGCTAGTAAAGTTGCGAGTATCCGCATGTTCCTTTACTATTATGATCAGATTCGTCACAATGAGGAGAGTCAGATGGATAAGAGCTTGAAAGTCGGCATTTGGATAGTTTTGGCGGTTGCCCTGGTCGGTTGTGGTAACAGTTCGAAGTCAGGTGGATTTTCGGACAGAAAGTCTGTTGGATCGCAAAACGTCCTGCGATTTTGTCTGGGCATTAATCCGACCACTCTCGACCCCGCGAAGGTTCAGGACCCCGATACAATCGAGCTACTTAGCAACATCTTTGAGCCGCTCGTTAGTTACGACGAGCAAAATAAGGTCGTTGGTAACCTTGCCTCGGAGTGGAAGATTTCGGACGACGGTACGGTCTATACGTTCAAGTTGGCGGCGGCAAAATTTCACGACGGCACCACTATCACGGCCAAGGACGTGAAAGCCTCGTGGGAACGGGCTCTCAACCCCGCAATCGCCTCGCCGATTGCTGACACTTATTTGGGAGACATCCTTGGCGCCAAAGACCTTGCCAAGGGCAATGGAAAGGACCTCACGGGCGTCAAGGTGATCGACGATAAGACGATTCAAGTCACCATTGACAAACCGCGCCCCTACTTTATCGGAAAGCTGACATATTCGTGCTGTTCGATTGTTCCGGCCCGGATCGGAAACAAAGAAATTTCGAACCCCGCCGAGGCGATTGGAAGTGGACCGTTTACGCTTAGTGAAATCAAGCCAGATCAGGTGGTGAGTCTTAAGAGATTCGATGATTACCACGGTGAAAAGGCCCAGTTGGACGGAATTGAACGAAAAATCGTCAAGGACCCGTCGACCCGGCTGACTATGTATCGTAACGGCGAGACGGACCTATGCGCAATCGAAAAGCAAGACTGGAAAGCGGTCAACGACGACCCTAACCTCAAGCCCCAATTCCAAAAAATTACTCGCGCAACGGTTTACTATCTGCTTCTCGGTGGCAAAGCCTACGCGCCATTTAAGGATCGTCACGTTCGGCGGGCGCTGATGATGGCAATTGATCGACATCGGATCACCGATGAAATTTTGAAGGGTGTGCCCTTCGCTAACCGGTGGCTACCTGACGGCATAATTGCGGCTAAACCTGTCACCGGAACTTTGGAATTCAGCCCTGAAGAGGCAAAGAAAGAAATGGCACTTTCCTCGTTTAGAACTGGCTCGGCCCTGCCCGAACTGGAACTCACCATTCGGTCTGACAATACTGATGCTAAATTCATCGCTGAGCAGGTAACAAATGACCTCAAAAACAACCTGGGAATAAAGGTGAAGCCAAGAATGATCGAGGAAGGCTCGTTGCTCAAAGCTCGAAATAGAGGAGAGCTTTCGTGCGTTTTTCTTTCTTGGGGAGCCGATTATCTCGACGCTCAGAACTTTTTGAGCATTCTCCTGATGTCGGATGCCCCGGCCAATTTTGATCGTTGGAGCAATCCCGAATTCGACAAGCTCTGTGCGGCGGCGGATGTCGAGAAGGATCCGGCAAAGCGTGACACTTTGTACCTGCAAGCAGAGAGTTTGATGCTTCAGGAAGTACCGCGGATCCCGCTCTATTTCGCCGTTGATGGCGTGTTAGTGAGCCCGAAGGTATCTGGTTTACGACACAGCCTAATGCAGCTTTTACCTCATAATAAAGTAGTCCTTAAATGAAGTTGCTCGCGATCTACCCTGGCACGTTTGACCCTCCGACGTATGGTCACGCTGACCTTATCGAGCGGGCGCATGACCTGTTTGACCACGTTATCGTAGCGGTTGGGACCAATGCTTCCAAGGCACCCCTGTTGAGCGTCGACGAGCGCATTACCGTTTTGGAGGAGATTTCAAAGCCGTTTAAGAACGTTACGGTTGAGTCGTTTGATGGCCTTTTGATGGACTACGCAAGGGAGAAAAAAGCGAAATCAATAGTTCGAGGCTTGCGGGCGGTGGCCGACTTTGATTACGAGTTTCAGATTGCAATGGTGAATCGGAAATTGAACCCGGATGTTGACTCCGTGTTCCTCATGACCCGCTGGGAATACAGCTATTTGAGTTCGTCGGTGGTGCGAGAGGTCGCGAAACTCAACGGGGATGTCACCGACCTAGTGCCGCCCGCGGTTCGCGCCGTGCTCGAGGCTGCGGTTAAAAGGAGTAAAGAGTGAGCGAACTCCTTCACTCTTCGATTACTGGCCTGGATCACCCTCGAACCGGAAAAGTGCGTGATGTCTACGATTTGGGATCGGAAGTTCTGATTGTCGCCACAGATAGAATTTCTGCGTTTGACGCCGTGATGGGGAATGGCATTCCTGAGAAAGGGTGCATTTTGAATCAGATGAGTGCTTTTTGGTTTGAGAAACTTGTCCACGTTTGCCCCAACCATATGATTTCCATTGAAGCGCGCGAGATTCAGACCCGCTTGCCATCCCCAGATTCTGCATTGAATGGTCGCTCGATGGTGGCGAAGAAAGCGCGAACCATTCCGGTGGAATGTGTCGCCCGTGGTTACCTCGCGGGGTCGCTTTACAAAGAATATAAAGCCCAGGGAGGTACCGTTCACGGATTTCAGATGCCCGATGGATTGCTGGACTCTTCGAGGTTACCGGAACCGATTTTTTCTCCGGCGACAAAAGCCGAAGAAGGGCATGATGAGAATATTGGC
Source organism: Armatimonadota bacterium (assembly GCA_043785475.1). Taxonomy (GTDB): domain Bacteria; phylum Armatimonadota; class Fimbriimonadia; order Fimbriimonadales; family Fimbriimonadaceae; genus Fimbriimonas. The sequence continues at coordinate 1,913 of JAYVXG010000575.1, read as the reverse complement.
TTCGCGGAAATGGTACATCAGCTTGGATCGGAGGTGGCAAACCTTCTTAGGGATTGGACGATGCAGTTGTTTACCGAAGCTGCGGCGCACGCGGCGACAAAGGGAATCATTTTGGCGGACACTAAGTTCGAATTTGGCGAAACTGATTCTGGCATCATTCTGATCGATGAAATCTTGACGCCAGATAGCTCGCGGTACTGGGATGCAGCGCTGTACTCGCCAGGTAAGAGCCAAGCCAGCTTTGACAAACAATTCGTTCGCGACTATTTGGAGACTTCAAGCTGGGACAAGAACCCGCCAGGACCGATTTTGCCTGCGGACGTAGTGGCAAAAACTCGCGAAAAATATGTTGATGCGTTCGTAAAAATCGTCGGTCACCAGCCCGAATTCGCCTGATGTTCTTCCTCTACAATCTTGTCCTAACCTTACTGAGTCCGCTCTGGGTTCCGTGGATGGTAGTGCGTGCTGGTCGACGCAAAGAGGCTCCGAATTGGAAGGAGCGCAGTGGAAATTACGAAGGAGTTGTTCCTCCTCGCGACAAAACTAAACGCCGAATTTGGGTTCATGCGGTTTCGGTTGGCGAGGTTATTGCGGCAAAGCCGTTTTTGCGTGAGCTTCGATCTTTAGCCCCGGATTGTGAGATCGTTTTGAGTGTCACGACCAGCAGTGGACACCAGACGGCGAGAGAGATGGAACTGCCGCTCTTTGATCATTTGGTTTACTTTCCGATCGATGTTCCAAAGTTCACCTTGCGGGCGATGCAGCGGATCCGACCGGATGTAATTGTGATCATGGAGACCGAGCTTTGGTTCAATTTCTTGTGGGCGGCAAAGGTTTTTGACGTTCGAACGTTGATTGTCAATGGTCGCATCAGTGACAAAGCATACAAGAGTGATCTGAAGGTCGGCTTCTTCTTTCGCGCGCTGTTCAAGAGGGTCGACCGCTGCTTGGTGCAGACCGACCTGGACAAGGAACGGTTCGAGTCGCTGGGCGCGACAGGCGTTGAGGTCTTTGGCAATACGAAGTTCGACGAGGCAGCCTCGGTCGAAAAGGTTGACCCCGCGGTTTGGCGGGAGAAACTTGGCATTAGTGCCGAAAAGAAGGTCGTCGTTATCGGCTCAACTCGGTCAGAAATGGAAGAAGAGTGGATAGTCCAGTCGTTCTTTTGGGTTCCTGATGTGGTCTTTGTTCACGCACCACGGCACATCGAATCTGCGAGCAGGATTGTTGGACTGTTTAGGAAGTTTTGTGGATCTTCGGACAAGACTATCGGCCTACGGTCAAAAGGAGAAATGGGAGACTATATTGTCCTTGACACCTTTGGCGAACTTGGTTCGGTTTACTCGGTAGCCGACGTTGTCGTCATCGGTGGTGGTTTTGACACGATGGGTGGGCAGAATTTGATTCAGCCTTTGGCTCTGGGCAAGCCAGTCATTCATGGTCCGAACATGTTCAATTTTCGCGAGGTTGCCGCGGCTTCGGTTCGTGCCGGAAGTTCGGTCATTTGCGAAAACTCCGAGTCACTCGCTGCCACGATTCGTGAGCTATTAAGCGATTCGGCCAAAAATGCCGAGATGGGTAATGCGGCTAAGGCATTAATCGCGGCTAACCTAGGGGCCAGCAAACGCTATGCCGATGCGGTCGTCACAGTAATCGAGCACTCGCGTACGTTTCGCTAAGTCCAAAGTTGCGTTACGCGCTAAGGGTTGAGAGGGGCAGCGAAATGAGTCTTGCAGGACAAAGCGCGGACAAGTCCGACGCACTCCACATAAGACATTGACCGACTAAAACGGTAACATTCTCTCGATGCGATTTCAGGATCAAGTTGTTGTTGTGACCGGAGCGAGCCGAGGGATCGGGAAATCTCTGGCCGCCGCGTTTGCCGCTGAGGGCGCACGCGTTGCGTGCGTAGC
>JAYVXG010000574.1:0-3873 GCA_043785475.1 Armatimonadota bacterium | reverse complement strand
TTTACGCGCAGGGTGTTTCGCCTGTCGTGGGAACTTATGTGTCCGGTACGCGCTTCAGTTTGAATGCGACGGACGGAAATGTTTATACCATGCAGTCGGTGCCAATGAAAGGTCTAGGCCAAGTACTTGGATTCAACGCCGTTTATTTTAGTCCGTTCACCAATATTGCCACTCTGCAACTTTCGCTCGGAGTCAATGGTCCTTTGGGGGCTTCGGCGATCGTGTTGGTGCAAAATGTTGTGACGGGCACCTCCGTTCAAATCTCGAGCATCGGTCTTACTGGCTCGCTTCAGTTGAAAACGATCGGATTTGCAGCCGAACAGATTCCGACGCATGTCCACTCCGATGGGTCAATATCGTTGATCATCCGAGCTGTTAACCCAGCCCGGGCCGGTCAAACGCCAGGTGTCTTTACATTCACGTGCGATAAGGCCGCCTTCAGCGTGTCGAAGTCCGGAAGCTAAGCAACTTCGGAGAGTCACTCAATCAAAGTGGGTGCCCAAATTGGGCACCCACTTTTTTATTTCCTTATTTGTCCGGCTACATTACTGATCGAGGCAAATGGAATATGAATGCCCGCCTGTATACTAGGCTCATGCTTCGTTGCTTTCACGGTATGGGCCTTTTCCTCCTCGCTTTTTGTCTTTTCTCGTGCGGCGGGTCAGGCACCGACGGAACTCCCGCAACCGCCATTCATGCCGTCGTTGTGGCCCGCGGCTTGACACTGCCAGTCCTCTACATCGCCAGCCCAACTGACATAACGAAGGCTTACGTGTTGGAGCTCCAGGGCAAGGTGAAGTTAGTTCTTAACAACGTTGTTCAATCCACACCGGTCTTGGATATTACGGGCACGGTTGCAACACCCGGCGAGTGTGGCCTCCTGGGAATGGCCTTCGATCCCAATTTTTCGTCCAACAAATTCGTGTATCTCCACTACAACGCAGGCAACCCTGTAGAAACCCGAATTGTTCGGTACACGATGAACTCCGCCGGAACATCACTCGGGAGCGAGTTTCCAATCTTCTCGTTTCAACAAACCCTTGAAACTAATCATAAAGGCGGAGCCATCAACTTCGGCAACGATGGCATGCTCTACCTCATGACGGGGGACGGCGGCGGTGCCAATGATGTTAATAATTTCGCTCAAAGCCCCACGTCGTTCTTCGGAAAGATTCTTCGAATTAATGTGACGGCCGACGATTTTCCAGGTGATTCCAACCAAAATTATGGCATTCCAGCTTCAAACCCATGGGTCGGAGTCAGTGGGGTCAAACCAGAAATTTGGGCATTTGGAATGCGAAATCCGTTCCGATGGTCAATTGATCCTCTGACGGGAGGATTGCTTATTGCAGATGTGGGACAAGATGCCTTTGAGGAACTTAATTACGAGCCAGCCGGGCGTAACAAACGAAATTATGGTTGGAGGATTCGGGAAGGACTCCATGCTTCTGGCAATTCTGGTACCCCGTTTTTCACCCCGCTGACCGACCCCTTTCTCGAATATAGTCATAGTGTTGGTGAATCTATCATCGGAGGCTTTATTTACCGGGGGACCGCCCTTGGTGCCTCAATGAGGGGTCGGTACTTCTTAGCAGATTATACGGCCCACAAGGTGTTTTCAAGCCCCTTCTCTCTGAATGGGTCGGGCGAAGCAAATTTCGTCAATTCCGCGTCGATGGTCAACCACAGCACTTCAATAAATGACAGTCTTGGGGCAGATGCTCTCGCCGGACCAGTATCCGTCTCGCCCGACGCAACCGGAGAAATTATGATTTGCGATTTGAATAATGGAACGCTCTTGAAACTGATCCCCTAATCCAAATTTGATCAAGGCCATAGGTCTTTTTTTTTTGGCAAGTCTATAAGCAGGTCAATAGGACCTTTCTTTCCACGTTATTCGGCCGTTTCGTTTGAGCAAGATTGATCGGAGGATCGTTAGGGCCCCAGCAGTAATCGTAAGTGGAGCGAAGGGGAAAGTCCAAATTGAGGCGCGTACGACGCGGTCAGTGATGAGCTTGCCGAGAATCAAAATGCCGTAAAGCGGCAACGCAAAGCTGCCGCAAAGGGCCCATCCCCAAGCAATAATGAGTAGCAGGGCACTGAGCCCAAGTGACCCCTGAGTGCTGCCCATAATGTCCGCAGAATTTTTCGACATACCGTTGATCGCCTCCTTCGTATCGCCGTACATTCTTACACTAAGAATGTCGCCAAGAACGATATTTTCGACTCTCACCCCAAGGCGGCCTAGCAGTCGGCCAATTTTTACGTCCTCCAAGACCTCAGATCTCACTTGCTCGTATGGTCGAATATCGTGTAACGCCGCAGTTCTCCATGCACCGAACTGCCCGTTGGTGAACCGGTTGTGGCCCTTGCTGGTTGCCGAGACTAAACCAAAAGGATTCGTGGCAAGTAATATCCAGGTCACCCAACTCAGATAAGCAGGCTCAACGCCTTTGCCAGGAATCATGCGGGGAAAGCCGGAGACGACTTTGACAGAATCGTCGCAGGCTTCAAGGAAAGATGAAAGTTGACTGGCAAATGCTTCGTCGGGAATGGTGTCTGCATCAAGAAAGACCGTCCAAGGTGCGGTTGCATTTATGGAAAGTTGATGGCAAGCGTTGTTTTTTCCCGTCCACCCGTCTGGCAAGGAGGTCAATGGACAGATCACAGTGGCACCTAGGCTTTCGGCAAGTTCAGCGGTTCCATCGGTCGATTCATCATCAAAAATGGTTACCTTGACTTCACTTTTCACCAACGGGGTAATCACGGTAGGCAGATTAAGGACCTCATTTCTAGCTGGGATCATGACCTCAAAACAAGCGGTAGCATTCCCGCGTGGCCTTTTCATCAGAAGCCAATTCGTACAACTTACGAAAACCAGTCCCACATATAAAATCGCGATAACAATCATGCTAGGCACTGGCGGTCGGTAAAGTGATGGTTCGTGACGGAACCAAGGGATAACGACAAAGCGAGCATAATTTTGACCCGAGTGTTTGTGGGTCTAGCGGCCTTTGCCTTGGTGGGAACTGCAATTTCAACTTGGCTTAATATTGACCCTAGAACAATTAAGCCCTTAGTTACGGTGCTTTTGATACTCACGGGCTCGTCGGTTGCCGCCATTGAAATCGGCTCTTTGTCCACTATCGTTGCATTACTCGTGGTTTGCGGACTGTCAGAGATTGTCGGGGTTTTCACTGGGCTTCCGTTCGGTAGATACGAGTATACAGATCAATGGTGGCCAACTGTACGGCTGGCAGATCGACACTTTTATCCACTTTTGCTTCCATTTGCGTGGCTGATGATCGTTGGCGGAGCCTATCGAGTTGCAAGAACTCGGTTCAATGCATGGCAGGCTGTGCCTATTTGCGCTGCAATTACGGTGCTCATCGATATGCCGATGGAGCGGGCAATGACGTGGACTTTCGCCTATTGGCGATGGATCGAACCAGGTCCGATTTTTGGAGCACCAATCATTAATTCGATCGGCTGGTTCGTGGTATCAATAGTTGCCGCTTCACTCATTGCCTCAAAAGATTCACGTCCGAGAACGGGGACAAATAGCATAGTGGTTCTTGGGATTTTCTGCCTCTTTGCTGCCCTAACTGGTTTCATCCATCTCTTTCATTGGGCCTGGGTCATGTTGGCGGTTCTAGGGGCCCTGCTCCTATTTGTCGGCCGAAATCATTCTGCGCAACAATCGTAGGAAGTGATTAATGTCCAAGGATGTGCTCGTGATTGGGGCTGGAGTCGGTGGCTTAGGTGTTGCTTTGCGCCTCGCTCATCGTGGGCACCGAGTTACCGTCCTCGAGAAGAACAACGCCATAGGTGGCAGAAACCGTCGCGAAAAAATCGGGAATTGTTCTTTCGATG
>JAYVXG010000573.1:0-3880 GCA_043785475.1 Armatimonadota bacterium | reverse complement strand
TGAGGTCCTTGTTCACACCACCAACAAGGACGTGGACAGGTTTTGGAATTGATTGGAGCGAGGCCTTAAGGGCGGCGGGGTTTGTGCACATCGAATTGTTGATGAAGGTGATCCCGTGCTTTTCGGCGACGAATTCCATGCGGTGGCTGAGCCCCTCAAAATTCTTGAGGGCGTTAAGAATTGCGTCTTCGGACCCTTTTTCGCAGACGAATTGGGCGAGAGTGGCGGCGACACCCGCGTTCATGATGTGGTGGTCGCCTAGGATTCGGAATTCGTCGGCTTTGAGTTCTCTTCCGAAGATGTGTAGGACGCGGTCGTCGTAGTAGAAGTCGGCGAAACGATAGCGAAACTCTTGAGTTTTTGCTTTGGTTTTTACTGCCATTCCGTACGGGAAGACGGCGAGGTCGTTGTCGTCCATGGCTCGGAAGATATTGAGCTTAACGTTGACGTACTGGCCGACGGAATCGTAACGGTCGAGGTGGTCGTTGGCGATTGAGGTGATGGCGGCGGCTTTGGGTTTGAATTTTTCGACCCATTCGAGTTGGAAGGAGCTGATTTCTGCCACCAGGACTTGGTCGGGCGTTGAGTTCATCGCGGCGGTGGTGAGCGGTTGCTCGGGCAGGCCGGAGCCGAATATGTTGCCGCACATGATCGCGTCCTTGCCAGTTGCTCGAATGGCGATCGTCGTCATTGCCACTGTGGTGCTCTTGCCGTTGGTGCCGGTAATGGCGACGATGGGGGCTTTGGAGATTCGGTATGCAAATTCGACCTCGCCAATGACTTCTGTTCCTTCGTTTTTGAGGGCTTGGAGGACGGGGTGACGGTGGTCGATGGCGGGATTGACGACGACATATTCAACTTTTTTGTTTTTTAGAGTGACAGGGAAAGAGTTGCCGAGAACGAGTTTTACTCCGAGCTTTTCGGCCTCTTCGATGAGCTCTTGCTTGGGGATTTTGTCGCGCGGATTTTCGTCGTAGACGATCGCATTTTTGCCGAGCTTGATGGCGGCTTCGGCGACGGCGAGGCCGCTACGTCCGAGTCCGAAGATGGCTACCGACATGTGGTCACCTTTTGCTTTAGGTATATTTTTGCCCTTCGGGGGTCGCTTCGCTCCGTGGACTTTTGTGTGGACCGACTGCTACCCAGGCCTACGGCGATTTTTGCTATCGAAGACGATGCAAAAATCACCTCCGACCTGGGCTGACATAGAGCCGACCCTTCGGGCCTATTCTTTTCTATTCCAAGATTTCTAATTTGATTCGACTGGTTTTTGGTTCTAAACTTGGCCAGGTCATACGAATAGACCCGAAGGGTCGGAAGTATCTCAGCCCAGCCCGAAGGGCTGGGTCGGGTCTGGTTTTCCTGCGAGGGCTGAAAGTCCGACATAATTCTTGCGCTTGACAAACATTCGACAAACTTCATTTCACAAACGCAACGATGGTGATGGCCGCCATCGAGAAGATGAGTTGGAGCAGGGCGAAGACGAAGACGACTCGCGTTTCGGGCCAGCCCGCTTTTTCGAACGCGTGGTGGATGGGCGTGTACGGGAAAATCTTCTTTTTCCGGAGTTTGACCGAGGCGATCTGGAGTGGAACCGGGACCAACTCGGCGACCATCATCAGCGACCACACTCCAAGTGCGAGGTAGAAAGTCGAACCATATGGAAGTAGTGCTGGCTCGGGGCCAATACGTTTGAGTTCATTTGGTCCGGGAAATCCCAGAAACCAAAATCCACCCAACAGAGCGCCAATAGGTAGCGAACCGACATCACCCATAAAGACTTTTGCCTTGGGCGCATTCCAAAAAAGGAATGGAATTACGGCACCGAAGACGATGAAAATCAGGGGAGTTGCAAAGGATGCCTCGAATTGATGACCGTTCCAGCAAAGTCCGAGCATGCCGAGCAGCAGACCTAACAACAAAGTGCCAGACAGTCCGTCCAAGCCATCGCTAAAATTGTAGGCATTGGCAAAGAAAAGAATTGTAAATGTCCCAAGTCCCAACAAAATTGGAGATGTAAATCCCCCGAAAAAAAGAGGGATTGCTGCGGCCACGACCTGCATGAGGATTTTTTGCTTCCAGCCAAGGCCCCGCTTGCCTGGCATCATTTTCGGAATCACAAAGTCGTCCACGAAGCCAATTATTGCGAACAAAACGATAAGCAAAACTATGGGGAATATCTTAAAGCCCCAACTAACAAAAGGAATTGCGCCAAGGATTCCGGTAAGAATGATGATTCCTCCCATGGTCGGTGTTCCTTGCTTGATTTGATGACCTTCTGGGGCGAATTGGGAGACGGTCTGCTTCGACTTCATCATCGCTAAAAGCTTCATGATTGGGAAAGAGAGAACGCCACTGATGATGAGGGCAATCCAGAATGCCTTGAAGTCTTCGGGCGATATGTTGATGTTCAAAATGCGCGCTCCATTTCCAGTGACCTGCTGCCCTTGACTAAGATCGTATCGCCTTGCTTCGCAAAACTAAGCTTGGGCTTTAGTGCGTCTAGAGACGATATTCGTTCAAACTTACTCATATCTCCGCGTTTGGCGTACTCCTGCTCGATGTATTGAGTCTCGTCGCCGAAGACAAAGATTTGATCGACGTTGGCTTTCGAGAGGCGACGACCGATCGCCCGGTGCCCATCTTCACTTTCGTGGCCGAGTTCGCGCATGGTGCCGAGGACGACGATGCGCTTCCCTTCGCACGGGACTTCTTCGAGGGTCTGGATGGCGGCGAGAACGGCGGGCGGATTGGAATTATAGTTGTCCATCACCAACGTCGCACCTTGGAATTGCTTGATCTCCATGCGCATCGGCGGGAGTTTGGCTGATTCGATGCCGTTCGCCGCGTCTTCAAGGGGAACCCCAGCCTCGGTTGCCGCCATGATTGCGGCGGCGACGTTATTGGCGATATGTCGTCCGACAGTTGGCATGGTCAGCGACCATTTGGTGCCATCAAGAACTCCATCGACCTTAGCCGAAGTCCAGTTTAGAGGCTCATATCCGGTAATTTGGCAGTCGGCATTTCCACCCGAGCCAAAAGTGCGAATCTTTCGATCGCAAGCGATGGCGATCAGATTGCCCAGATACTCGTCTTCGGAGAACAAGACCGCGACACCGTCTGCGGGCAACGCAGCGAGCATTTCGCCCTTGGCCTTTGCAATTCCTTCGCGGGTTTCGACAAGCTCGACGTGAGAGTAACCAATGTTAGTCACCACCCCAATCGTGGGCTTATTAAATGCAGCGAGGTGGGCGATCTGACCGAATCCGCGCATGCCCATTTCGGCGATTACGACCTTGGTATCCGAAGTGAGTTCGGGCCAAAGCAGTGGGCCAGTGAACTCGGAATTGCGATTTCCGATGGTTTTGAGAACTTCGCCAAGCGACTCGCACGCCGAAGCAGTGAACTCCTTTGTGGTGGTCTTTCCAGCGCTACCGGTGATACCAATGACTGGGCCGTGAAACTCGTTTCGGAAGGACAAAGCAAGTTTCGCCAGGGCATCGACGACATTGTCAACCAAGATGTATCGGCCATGCACCGGTTTTTCGACGAGAACCGCGACGGCACCGGCGGCAAATGCCGAAGGGACAAAATCATGACCATCGACCCGCTCGCCTTTGATGGCAATGAAGACGTTGCGAGGTTTGATTTCGCGGTTATCGGTAACAAGTCCGGTGGCAACGGCATCTTCACCGTGATAGTGACCTCCACATCTCGCTGCGATATCAGTTAGGTTAAGGCGCACTGAGTACCTCTCGGGCGATCTCTCGGTCGTCCAGATGGACCTTGGTCCGACCAATAATTTGATAATCCTCATGCCCCTTGCCAGCAATCACAACGGTGTCTCCCCTGTTCGCATTTTTGATTGCAAAATAGATGG
>JAYVXG010000572.1:0-3883 GCA_043785475.1 Armatimonadota bacterium | reverse complement strand
AGGCACTCGACATTTATGGCAATGGAGCCAATTTTGACCTAGTTATTAGTGACTACAAGATGCCAGGAATGAACGGCATAGAACTAGAAGGTGAGATATTAAGGCGCGATCCTTCTGCAAAAGTCTTGTTAATTTCCGGTTACGGCGGCATAGACACCGCCCTTGAGGCTCTGAACAAAGGCGCGATGGACTTTCTTCGGAAACCATTTACACCCGATGCATTACGAAACTCCGTACGATCGGTCATTGAACGTGACCGACAGCAATCTCCTGTGACTGCCGTGTGCCGAGAATTCAGCCGACAAAGCATCAATGGCACATCGTTTGAACTCAAAGATAAGGTCTATGACGAGCAGTTCGGAGATTTAACCTGCCATTTTGAAATAACGACTCAAACCGGAGTCCTGCCTTTTAAAGTCACGATGCCTGCATACATCCAGGAACTTATCAAAGCTTACATCGACAGCGAAGAGGTTCCTTGTGGGAACCGGTTCTTTGAAGCAATCTGTGAAGAGACACTCTCAACCGCTTTGAGTGAAAATAGTGGTGTTCCTCCAGCCAGCGAGATTGTTATTGATAACTTGACGAAAGAGGTTCAAAAGTGGATTGACTCGATGGTCAGCGTGGCGGTAGCAATTTAACATGCCCGGCAAAATCAAGATTTTCCTAGGGTACGCCCCTGGCGTTGGCAAGGCCAAAGTCATGGTTGAAGAAGCCCGAAGGCGCAAACAACGAGGCGAAGACTGTGTTATGGCTATCCTGTCCGAAGGAGACCGGCTCATAGTTAATGCCGATTTGAGTACGGGTTTGGACTTTGTTCAACCGCTTACTTTTGAATATGGGGGCACGACTGGTCGGGAAATCAACATTCCGGCGATATTAGAGCGACACCCTCACACTGTTTTGATCGACAACCTTGGACACGTGAACGTGCCAGGATCTTCTCATGCCTATCGATGGCAAGATGCGGAAGAAATACTCCAAAACGGGATCAACGTTATAGCGACGATGAACGTTGAAAGTTTGGAGAGCCTCAAGGACGACATCTTTGAGATCACCGGCAAACAAGTAGCGGAAACGGTACCTGACCGGGTGTTCCATCAGGCTGAGGAAGTGGAGCTTGTTGACTTGACTCCACAGGCCCTTCGGAATCGAATTAGGCGTGGAGAGATTATTGCGGCTGAGCAAATCGACGGAGCACTTACCGGATATTTTAGCGAGGCAATTCTCAATGCGTTACGAGAAATAGCAATGCGCGAAGTCGCTCACCGAGTTGATGAAGATCTGATTGCTTGGCGACGCCAGCAACGAATTTCTAAGCCCTGGCAGACGACAGATCGAATTTTAATCTGTATATCGCCTACACGATCATCTCTGCGTCTCATTCGCCGTGGATGGAGGATTGCGCAGAAAATGCAAGGTGAAGCGAAGGCGGTCTACGTAGAAGAGCCGAAACTACCCGAGAGTTCTCGGAAGATTCTTGACGATGATTTCAAGCTATGCGAGCGGTTGGGCATTCCTACATCAACTTTGCAAGGTGAGACTGCGGATGCGATCATACAGTATGTGCAGGACAATAACGTTACGCAGATAATCATCGGGCACAGTGAACGCACGAAGATTCAAGAGTTCCTTAAGGGGTCTTTGATGCTGGATTTGGCTAAGCAGCTTAAGACGGTTGATATTTTGGTGGTTGCGACGGAACAGTCAAAGCATTGAATAAATAGCAGTCCCGCGAAGCCGGATGTCATTGACACTCCATTTACAGAAAGTGGGTTTCAAGCTCGTACAAGAATTTGCGCCAAAAAGGAATTCCTTTACCTGGCAACCTATCTTTGCCAGCCCGGAAGGGGAACAAAGTTTTCGAGCTTCTGGTAGGGGAAGATATTAATGCCGAAAGCGGATTTGACGTTGTATGCCCAGAAGCCTGCTATTAGCGTAAAGGAAAGAGCAAACGCAAGAGCGTGGATATTGTCTGACTTGCTTTGTGATCCAACTTGGAAGTTATAGAACGTCAATGATAGTTTCTCAATCATGGAATACGGCTTTATGGTCGGAGCCTGACTGGTTGCTGCTTTGGGTACGACGAGATAAATAACCTCGGAGCTTTCTAGTTCTTCGACGGGAAGTTGATATACCGGCAGTGCGCTCATTACATTGGAGTTATTCCAGATCGGGCCTGAAAGTACCACGCATAAATCCTGGAAACTCCTGCAACGGCATAGTTTCATGGTTAGGCTCCACTCGTGCCTTGATTCGTGCCACCCAAGTCAAAATGTGACACACATAAGTTAAATGGATGAGTGCAATCACTGCTTAATGACTCCGCTCCTTCCTACATCGGAACTACGGCTCCCAAGTACTCCCAGAGTCACCGTGTTGGAGGCAGACTTCGTAAACAGTGCAACACCTAAACTTAAAATGGCTCAACTGGTAGACAGTTGAGCCATTGGTTAGACCTTCGAGAAACTATACTCGCTTCAGCAATGTGACTCGGCCAATCGGAACCCACTCAACGACGACTATGTCGCGTTTATTGATCCAAGCCGCGCCATGGGGATGGACGAATTTGCCCGGAATGAATTTCTCGCGCGGGGCTCCTCGAAGGTTTGAAGGTTGTCCATCGCCAAGTTGAGCGATCGCTTCGTTTTTGCCATTAAGAATCGTGACTCGGCTGGCGAGGTCGGGGATCAGCATTAAGTCATGGTTGAAATGAATATGGCATGGCTGCCTCACGGGATCTTTTACGAACTTGATGTGCTTACCTTCGAGGTCAAAGTATTGGAGCCGATTATTTCCTCGGTCGGCGACGACGAGCATCACATTATTTTTGTCTCGATCGTCTACCCAAAGTCCGTGTGGACAGGAAACCTGTCCGGGCTCAGAACCTGGACCAATGACTGTCTTGACGTACTTGCCGTCTTTGGTGTAGCGATGGATATAGCTGGAGCCGTAACCGTCACCAACAAAGAAATCTTCGCTTCCTGGAATGAAAGCGACATTTGTCGGATTCCAACCGTTGTTGCCCTTGTACTTGCCTGATTCGGCTGGAGCTGAAAATTCCCACTCAACACGACCGTTTAAGTCGGTTTTCGCTACTATGCGACGATTTACATCGCAAATGTAGAGATATTCTTGGGAACCTTCTTTGCGAAGATCAAGGCCGTGGCCCCCTCCTGCAAACTCTGATCCGAAGGATTTAATAAACTTCCCTTTCTGATCGTAAGCGACGATTGCGTCTTTGCTGACACTGCCTTCGCCAACGGTGTGAGCGATGTAAATGTGCCCTTGGGAATCGGTTGTTACACCGTGGGTGTCACCCCATTTGAGGTTCATTGGAGGCTGAATCCAATCGTGGATGATTTCGTAGGTGTGCTCACCTTGCCCCGTTATCATTAATTTCTTCGGATTATTTTGTCCCATTACCATTCCTGAAAGTGCCAGCGACGATGCCCCGGCCAGTACATCTCGACGAGAGAGGTTCATGCTCTCAGTATCTTCTTATTTGGGCAAAAAACACAAGGGGGTTTTATAGTGCGTCGAACGTGCTTGTTGCCGTACCACCGTCGTACTTAACCTTGAGTGTAATCTTGCCTTTACCCGTATGCTGAATGATTGCTTGTGCGCGACCGTTGAACAGGCTTCTGCTCCATGCCGCTGGCATGGCCATTCCGCTTAGCGAGACGCCTTTACTGAAGCCTCCGTCACCGCCATTGTTGTGAACGAATATGGCGATTGTGTTTTCTCCTTTGCGAAGGAGCCCTTCGGTCTTGAATTGATACGTTTCGTTCCAAATCGTCGTGGTTTTGACAAGGGTTCCATTGACATAGATTTGACCCTCGTCGTCGATGGCCCCGACGTCCAGGAATTTCCATTTGTTGAC
>JAYVXG010000571.1:0-3892 GCA_043785475.1 Armatimonadota bacterium | reverse complement strand
CTCCTCAACCGGGAGATCTTCCAATCCGGCACAGAGCTCCAAGCAAGGCTCGATGCATTCCTTGATGACCACATCCCAACAGTCATCTTTGGTCAGTCCGGGGACCAGCATTCGATGGTCTGGCTCGGGGATGAACGACTCGGTTATCCCGATCGCCCGAATCTTGCCTTCATCCTTCAACTTCAGCATTTCCGGAACCAGAAACTCAACCGAATAGGTGTAGTCGCGCAAGGGAACTCCGTGCAGATGAAACACGTCGACGTAGTCCGTTTGCAATCGAGTCAGGCACCCTTCCAATCGCTCGCGAAGCTGTGTGGGCGAAGATTTTTCGTCTTCCCACGTTGCCCCTACCTTTGTCGAAATAAAGACTTTGTCCCGAGGAATCCCCGCAAGGCCCTGGCCGACTGCCTCTTCGGTGCCGTATGACTCGGCGGTGTCGAAGAAATTCACGCCGAGGTCAAATGCTTGCCGCACAATGCGCTTCGCGCCGTCAATATTTCCGTCGCGAAGTCCCAAACGACTGTGCCCGCCGCAACCAAGTCCCATCCGGGAAACGGTGAAGCCAGTACGACCAAGAGTTGTATAAAGCATAGGTTTTGTCAGAGTATATGCTGAAGCCCAAAAACCATCGAATATAATTCAAACAACTCTTATGTTAATCATCGCACCAGTCCTATTTCTCACTCAGACCGTCGCAGCCGCCCAGAAGGACATCAACGCGATGTATCTCAAGTGGGACAAGGCAGTCGTCGCTCATGACCAAAAGACCATGGAATCAGTTCTTGCCCCAAACTTTGTGGCGAAGGTGAAGCAATCGCCGAAGCCGATGACTAAGAAGGATTTCATTACTGCTATTACCAGCGGCTGGAAAAGACCGGACGCCCCAAAGGAACAATCTTTCACAACCAAGATCAATAAGGTCAGGCTCGAAAAAGGCAAATATTTAGCCAATATCGATGAGTCGGTGGTCTTTAAAATGAAAGGCGGCAAGACCCAAAAGATTGATTTCAAGTCGTTGGACACATGGGTCAAAGTTGGCAAGACTTGGCAAATAGTCGCGACCGAACACGTGGATTAGGACGATGATTGGGGAAGAATTTTGGATTCCACCATTTACGTGGAGTGGAGGCGGAATGACGCTTCGGGTTTACACAATTGCGGATGCGGCTAAACTGCAAGAGGCGACGGTCGAGTCGTATGAGCATCTGAAACCGTGGATGCCGTGGGCAAGCGAAACACAGACGATTGAGCAAACTGAACACATCGTTTGCCGCCTGCTCGGTCTTTATTTCTCCAAAACGGATTTTACTCTTGGTATTTGGGACGGAAAGACATTTGTTGGTGGCACCGGATTCCACCTTCGCGGTCGCCCGGTCGAATCGAAGACGGGCGAGATCGGAATGTGGATTCGGGCCAGCAGTGCGGGTCAAGGGTGGGGGACTCGAGTTTTGGAACAAATGCTGGAGTGGGGCTTTACAGAATGGGGTTGGGAGCGCCTTTTTTGGCACTGTGATACCAACAATATCGGCAGCGCTCGGGTTGCCGAGAAGTGCGGTATGACTTTGGAAGGAACCAATCGTTCTGACGCAATCGGTGTGGACGGTAAGCGAAGAGATACGCATCAGTATGCGATGATCAAATCGGAGTGGTTGGCGCGGTAACATCGCACTAATGATCACCATTGCCTCATTCGTTTTGGCTGCAACCCTAGGGACTATTGTTCAGGGAGCGAAGCCGTTCGTCTCAATCGACGTTCACGTTGACAAATCGGTGACGTTTAAGTTGCTTAGCCCGAATGCCAAGGCGGTGACGGTCGGGCTCGAAGCCAACGGAAACCTCTCCATGACCAAGAATTCTGACGGCGTGTGGGAGGCGACGAGTAAGCCATTAAAGCCAGACATTTACGGCTACACATTCAATGTTGATGGGATCGCGATGTTTGACCCTCTCAACCCACAGATCAAATCGAACCTGATCTATGTTGGCAACATGGTGACGGTGCCCGGCAATCCCCCAGAAGTCTGGGAAGTTCAGAATGTTCCGCACGGCCAACTCACGGAGCATTTCTACAAATCAGGAATCATCGGCGACGAACGAAATTACTTTGTTTACACACCTCCGGGGTACCGGGCTTCGCGGGACAAATTGCCGGTGCTCTATCTATTGCACGGCTACTCAGACATGGCGAACGGTTGGTCGGTGGTCGGCAAAGCGCACGTCATTCTCGATAACCTCATCGCGCAAAAGAAGGTGAACCCAATGATGATCGTGATGACGTTGGGATACGGCGTCCCCGATTTTGTCACCCGAGGAGGCAATTTTCGGGATCGAGATCGTACGGTAAATAACTTCACGTTGTTCCGACAGGCATTGATCGATGAAGTGATCCCGATGGTTGAGCGAGACTATCGAGTCTCGAAAAAGCAGACGGATAGAGCAATTGCCGGACTCTCGATGGGTGGGGCCGAGACTCTGCTTACTGGGCTGAACAATCCGGATAAGTTTGCCTACGTTGGCGCGTTTAGCTCGGGTGGACTTCCTGCCGACAAACCCGAGACCTTTTTCGCGGACGTCAACGGTGAATCGACTAAGGCAATTAAGCTCATTTGGATGTCCTGTGGAACCGGGGATACTCTCGTTGGATTCCAACGCGGCTTCTCAAATTTTCTGATCATCCGAAACGTCCACTTTAAGACAAACGAGACCCCTGGCGGGCACGAATGGCTGCTTTGGCGTCGCAACCTCGCTGAGTTTTCGCAGATGATCTTTAGGTAAGCCTATTTGAAAACGAAGTATAGAATTCCGCTTGTAATTGCCATTCCTGTTATTGCAATAGGAGGTTGCCTTGGTCTGTCCCTTGTGAAGCTATTTGTTGGCACCGCCATGTACAACAACTACAGTCATGAATACATGGACGCAGATCGGATTGCAAAGGCGTTTTCTGACTACCCAAAGGCTCACGATGGTCGATATCCAACATTTCGCGGAGCTGAAGACGTAACCGCCCAACTTGAGCCTCTTCTTGCAAAAGAGGCTGCGAAGACAAGCGACTCTGGACATCAGTACACGACGTTGACCAGTCTTGAATCAAACGCAAAAAGGTCCATTTGGAACGAGTCACTTTCTGGAGCGAAAGCCAATGAATCCTTTGATGCACCGGTAATTTGGGTCTTCTATTTTCCAGCAGCATATTCTCCGAATCGGTTCGTCGTCGGGTACTCGGACGGAAAATTTACAAACAAGGACAAAAGTCAGTTGCCAGAAATATTCGGAAATCAAAGTAAGAATTAAGCGTCATGGCTGGATCTAACATTTCAATACCGGAGGCGATCGAGGTATTCGTGCATGCATTCAGCCAGGTCAAGAGCCGGACGTATCCATACGTTCCAACTAAAGTTGGAAACCTCTGGGTCATGCGCGACCAACCACCCCGAAAAAAGGAACGCAAAGTCGAGGTCATCACTCATGGCCAATTACCGCAAGAAGCAAAGCAAGCCATCGAGGAAGCCGAGGTCGGCTGGCATTTCCTGTGCGACATACACAGTCCAGACGAAGACTTCAAAGCTCGGCGGGCTCAATTTAAGGAGTTGGGTTATCGTGCCATTTCCACTGAGTGGCTATTCGTTCACGACCTCCAAGCTATCCCCAAGATAGATTCGAATCCGCCGGTTCGTTATGTCCCCGACGAAGAGACCCTGGCCCAACTCAATCTGGTCACTTCCGAGCCTCGAAACATAAGACCGAACACCCGTTACTTTTCGATTTGGGATGAAACCCAGGACTATGGGCACGTGCGCAGCATTCCCTATAAAGATTCCGCTTGGGTGTCCGATCTTTTCGTTGAGCAGGAGCATCGTGGCAAGGGGTATGGACGGGCACTGATGAGCAGCCT
>JAYVXG010000570.1:0-3893 GCA_043785475.1 Armatimonadota bacterium | reverse complement strand
CAATCGTAGATGCTCCGAACGGAGCTTCGTCGAACGGGACATCAACTTCATGCGAAGAATGGGGCGAATGATCGCTCGCAATACAATCGATGGTTCCGTCTTGAAGGCCCTGAAGCAAAAGTTCGACGTCAACTTTCGTTCGCAACGGAGGCTGCATCTTGAATTTTGTATCGAATTCACCAATGTCGTCCTCGGTAAAAACAAAGTGCATCGGGCAAATTTCGCAGGTGACCGGTGCCCCCAAAGATTTGATAAGGCGAATAATTTCAACTGCACCCCACGTGCTCACCCGCATGATGTGGACGGGGCATCGAGTGTGAAGGGAGAGTAGGCAATTCCGCATCGTGGCAATTTCTTCTGAAGTACGAGGAATGCCTTGCAATCCGAGCATCGCACTCACCGCACCTTCATTCATGGTGCCACCTTTACTCAAATTTGAATCATCACAGTGAACCAATATCGGCAGACCTATTTGGTTGCAAAAAACCATCGCGCGATTCATGATCTGCGAATTTTGGATTGGAAAACCCTCGTCACTGGCCGCAACTATGCCAGCCCGCTTCATAGCCGCCAAATTTGAGAGTTCTTCTCCTTTCAGACCCTTTGTCAAAGCTCCCACTGGAGCAACAAAAACTCCACCCGCCTCGGGTGATGCGGCTCGGTCGAGGATGAAGTCGACAATCGCAGGATTATCGAGGGGCGGATTGGTGTTGGGCATACAGCAAATAGTGGTGTAGCCTCCCGCTGCCGCGGCTTGAGTGCCAGAGATAATCGTTTCTTTGTGCTCATCACCCGGCTCGCGGAGATGAACATGCATGTCCACGAGTCCTGGCGTAATCCACAATCCAGTGCAGTCGTAAACCTCGTCGATGTTGCTCAGGTCTTCAATCTTGCCAATCTCGATGACCTGATCATTCTCGATAAGAAGACTCCCGATTTCATCCATGTTTTGAGATGGATCGAGGATGCGGCCATTTCTTAAGAGAGTTTTCATGATTCCTGTCCACCGAAGCACCAATAGAACGCGGCCATTCTTACAAACACACCATTCTCAACCTGTTGGTTGATAACGGCAGAGTCTCCATCCGCCGTAACATCGTCAATTTCAACGCCTCGATTGATCGGCCCAGGGTGCATAACCATACATCCCGGATTTGCAAAACGTAACGTGTCGGCGTTGATCTGATACAGGCTCGCGTACTCGCCTATTGAGCTTATCATTCCTTCGGCCATTCGCTCGCGTTGCAAGCGAAGGCAGATGATAACGTCGGCACCAGAGATACCATCTTCAAGTTCATCACAGCACTCTCCCGGGAGCATCGAAGGGTGTGGAGGAAGCAACGTGCGAGGGCCAACAAGTCGGACATTGGCTCCCAGTTTATCGAGCAACCAAGCGTTCGACCGGGCAACCCGAGAATGTTCGACATCGCCAACAATCGAAACGTTCAATCCTTCGATGGAAGACTTTCGTTCAAGAATCGTTAATGCGTCTGCAAGGGCTTGGGTTGGGTGTTCGTGCTGTCCATCTCCCGCATTCAGAACTGGTCCGCCAAAATGTTTTGCCGCCAACATAGGAGCTCCACTTGATTTGTGGCGCATGACCAATCCATTGATTCTCTCGTGCCGAAGAGTCAAGATGGTGTCCTTCAAGGTTTCGCCTTTGTTCATCGAGGAGGCGGAAGTTACAAAGTTGCTGGATCGCATTCCGAGGTAAAAAGCCGCCTGTTCAAAGCTGACCCGGGTTCGCGTAGAATTCTCGAAGAAAAGCAATCCTATAACCTTCTTTTTCATCGAAGGGACATCCTCACCGGCGATGATTTTGGCTTTAAATTCTGCCGCAAGATCAAGGAGGCCAACGATTTCATCGGTTGGCATAGTTCGAATCGCGATCAAATTGTGATTCACTAGATCACCCCTCCCGTTCGTATTTCGACCAGGTCTTCCCCTTCAAATTCTTTAACTTTGACGAGCACGTGGTCAGACCTTTCGGTTTTAATCGTGCGACCGCAATAATCTGGCTGAATTGGAAGCTCTCGATGCCCCCGATCTATCAGCACTCCAAGCTTAACCGAAGCAGGACGCCCGAACTTCATAAGACCATCGAGTCCCGCGCGAATCGTTCTTCCCGTAAAAATCAATTCGTCAATTAAGATGACTCGTTTGCCTGTTACTTCGAACGGAATTTCGGATTCGTCTTCGGACTTGGCGGGTTGGTCGTCGCGAAAGGCCCGAGAGTCGAGCTTGCCGCAGGGCACGGTAACTCCTTCAATTTGGGTCATAAGGAACGCGAGTCGTTTGGCAATCGGGTAGCCACGCTTCATGATTCCGACGACCACCAGGTCTTGCGCGCCTTGGTTATCTTCAAGAATCTCATGCGCCATCCTGCCCAAAGTTCTCTTTATGTCTTCGGCATCCAGGATAACGGCATCCATCCTAGGCTGGATTATGACAGACAACTTGCCCTCTCAGGGGGGCGGACCTCACCAAGTCTCAAAGAAAATCACAAAACCCCGGTAAATGCACCTAATGAAGTACCAGGGGTTTCCCTATTATTTTTACGGGGTCTTAGCATCTCAGCGAGACGACAGATATGTTGAACAAACGAAAATCATGCACGAAAGTAGCAGCACTGCGCTTTGATTTAAGGAGGCAATAGTGGCAAGTAAGAATTCTTACGTCGGTATTGACATCGGGCACATGAACATCCGAATAGTGCAGGCTGAAAAAACAGCTGCCGGAATCCGGGTTGCTAAAGTTGCCGAAGCACTCACGCCAGACGACACAATCCGAGATGGCCTTATTCGCGATCCCGAGCAAGTAGCGCAGGTGATAAGGCAAGCCATGAAGGACGCTCACATCCATGCTCACAACGCCGTTATCGCCGCTTCTGGTGCCGCTGTTTTTGTCCGATCTGTACCGTTTCCAAAAATGAGCACTCAGATGCTTCGTGAATCCATCCGATTCGAGGCAAGCCGCTATGTCCCTGGCTCTATTGAAGAATCGTATGTCGAAGGCGAAGTCGTCGGAAACCTCGGCGAAGCCCAAATGAACGTCTTGCTGGCCGCTGCTCCACGCGATGTGGTTGACGGCAGAATTGCAACCTGTAATGCCGCTGGACTGGATGTACGGGTCGTTGAAATTGAAACATTTGCTGCGTATCGCTCCCTGATCGAATCGGACTCATCAAAAGAGTCAGGCTCTAAGACATTTATTCTCGTTGATATCGGCGCGACGAACACAACGGTTAGCGTGATTGAAAAAGGAATTTATGTCATGCATCGTTCAATGCCTACCGCAGGAAACACATGGACTGATGGCTTGAAAGCCGCTTTCAAACTCGATTCTATTGACGCCGAGGCCGGAAAGAGAGCTTTGGATCTCAGTGAATCAATAGCAGGCGGGGCAAAAGAAAATCCACCGCTAAAGGTCATCGCAACTCAAATCGACGAACTCATTCGCGAACTTCGGCGATCCATGAATTATCTGCAGACACAAAACCAAGGATCTGATTCAAATGCCAATAATCAAATTGACGGGATGTACCTCTGCGGTGGCGGAGCAAAGCTTACGGGCTTGGACCAGTACATTCAGGCAAAGCTTGGAATTCCTGTCACGACTATCGGAGTTTTCGATAACCCCATCATAACGCAGAGTGGGAGCATTTCCGGCTCAGGAATTGAGCTCGCAGTCGCGACCGGCCTGGCAATGAGGCCAATGCTCAGCGCAGCCTAAGGAGAAGAATCATGCCATTAATTAATCTTATAGAAACGCAAATTCTTTCTAAGAAACGAGAAGACAGTCAGCTTAGAATCAGCAAATTCACTTTTTTTGGAGTTGCGGCATTCATGGGGCTCTCTTACTTTGCTCTCATTGCACAAGGCGTTGGCCTGAGT
>JAYVXG010000569.1:0-3898 GCA_043785475.1 Armatimonadota bacterium | reverse complement strand
AATAAGTATTAGAAACAAAAACGACGCAACCATTTAGCCATATTACAAGACAATCTTGCCTCCTGGAGCCCAAAATGTAACAACCGTAAGCCGCTAGTCAAAAGCCAAACTTTAAATCAGCTCGGCGACCAGTCCAGCTCTTAGCCCCTTCGTTGCCCGAACCTTGGCAATTCGACCGATGCGTTCGGGACCAGCTTCTAGTTGGATCAACCGGAAGCACCGGCTGAATCCCTGAACCATCGCGGCATTCTTTTTGGTCTGGCTCTCGATTAGCACTTCAAATTCTTTTCCAACTTGCTCTTGATTGATCTCCGCCGCGATCAAATTTTGGAGGCCGATCAGCTCGTTAATTCGTTGCTTTTTAATATCTGGGGCGATCTGACCTTCCCACGTTCCCGCCGGAGTTCCGGGTCGAGGAGAATAGGCAAACATATAAGCGCCATCAAATCGGAAATCTCGAACCGCTTGCAAGGTGCCTTGATATTCTTCCTCAGTCTCGCCCGGAAAGCCGACAATGAGGTCGGTGGTGATGGCGACATTGGGAATCGTCTCGCGCACCTCTTGAACGATGTCGGCAAAACTTTCCATGGTGTAGAGTCGCTTCATCCGCTTCAATTCAGAATTCGAGCCCGCCTGCAAAGGCATGTGCACATGCTCCATTACTTCGGGAATATCCCGCATCGCCTGAATGACGTCCTTCTTAAAGTCCCGAGGATACGGCGATGTGAACCGAATCCGCTCAATTCCCGATACTTGCGAAACAAGAAGCAGAAGCTCGGAAAATGGAACCTTTCCTTCGAGCATGTTCTTGCCGTACGAGTTCACCGTTTGACCAAGCAGAGTCACCTCTTTGGTGCCTGTATCGGCCAGACGCCTCACTTCGTCAAGGATTTCCACGGTCGAGCGGGATCGTTCTCGACCGCGGGTCGTCGGGACGATGCAAAAGGTGCAAAATTTGTCGCAACCGTACTGGATCGGGACGTAAGCCTTTAGCTTTGCGTCGCGGCCCACGTGCCGAATCGGCATTTCCGAAACTACCGCGCCGCTTCGCTCGGGCAAATCGAGGCGCGATTGAAAACCCTGGTTGCAAAGTGCCTCCTGAACCAATGCTGGAATTTCGGAAAGGTTTCCAGTTCCCACCACAAAGTCGACGTGCGGTGCGCGACGATGAATCTCCGTAGGTCGAAGCTGGGCCATGCAACCACAAACTCCAATAACCGTGTCCGGTCGAGCCTGTTTCACGAACGCCAATTCCCCCAACATCGAGAACGCTTTGTCTTCCGGTTTCTTCCGAACCGAGCAGGTGTTAAGCAGAATAACTTGGGCCTCGCTAATCGAATCGGATCGCGTCAAACCGATCTGTTCCAAGTACAACGCCATTTGCTCGCTGTCTTCTTCATTCATCTGACAGCCCCAAGTTTGGACAAAGTAGGTTGCCTTTTGAGGTCTTGGTCGCTCAGCAATCGCTAAACTTTGTCGGGTTAAGGTCACTGACATTGGGAACTTCTAGGATACCTGCTAGGTTCATTTGATCATGATCACCGTTTCCAAACCGTATAATCATTCAGTGAGTAATGTAACGCTCAATAGAATCCTCATTTTTCTCGGAGTTCTGGGCTTGTTCGTCGCGGGCGTTTTGTCTATGGAGCATCGATACATGCTGGAGATTCCGTGCTCGACTGGTGGTGGTTGCGAAACTGTCGCTCGGCACCCATCATCCTATATCGGTGGTCCCGCGGGTATCCCGGTTGCCTACGTTGGACTGCTTGGCTATATATTCTTCACGTGCCTTGCCGTTATTCGGGGATTTACCGGCCTCTACGGTTCGAAATTTCTTACCTTAACTGGCTACATTGCATCCGCGTTCGGAATGATTGCCAGCATTTACCTCCAGTACATCAGCTTCACCGTCATTCAAGCTAAGTGTGCCTGGTGCATGGGCTCGGCCGCGATCATGATCGCGACGTTCATCTTGTATTCGATGTTGTTCAGTCGCCTCAGCTCCGTCGAGACTGAAACCAAGCCAACCACGACTCCAGCCGTGCTGTACCAAGGCATCGCGGGAATTCTGATCGCTTACTTGGCTGTTTTGGGAGTCACTCACGGCAACAAATCTGTATCGCAAAAGGCTGAGGTAATGGATACCGAGGTTGCGAAACAGTTGATCCCTGAGCCGCGATCGGTTCGCAATCAACTTGGTCCCGACGACGCCCCGGTTACTCTCATTGAGTACGCGGATCTTTGTTGCCCTCAATGTCGCCAGGGTTTTCCTAAGATACATGAAATCGTCGCCCATTACCCAGGAAAAATTCGGGTTATCTACCGGCACTTCCCAATCTATCAGCTCCCAGGACATGAAATGGCCCTACCCGCTGCGATTACCGCTGAGATCGCCGGACAGAAAGGCAAGTTCTGGCAATTCGCTGACGCATTTACCGCGGCCGATGAAGCTCCAAAAACAAGGGATGGATTAGACGGGATCGCCAGTACCGTCGGCATAACGGCCGGAGATATTGACAAGGTGATTAACGACGAAACCTCGCAACCACAAAAGAATTTGGCCAGAGATTTTAAGGAGGCCCTCGACATATTTAAGATTAAGAGCACTCCAACCTACATGCTGTATGTCAAAGGATTGCCGGTCAAAAAGATGGGAAATATCGTTGGCGTCATCACAGAATTGGAAACGCCCGAATATCAGAAGTTGCTCAAACAGTGAAAAAGCGGCCAACAGTATTAGTTGCCATGTCCGGCGGGGTGGATAGCAGTGTCGCAGCGGCCCTGATGCGCAAGCGTGGATATGACGTAATCGGCCTCACCATGCAAATTTGGCAAGAGAGTCAAACTGATCCTCGGCACGCCGGATGTTGCTCGCTGGGAGCGGTGGAAGATGCTCGCCGCGTCGCCAGGGTGCTTGATATTCCTCACTA
Source organism: Armatimonadota bacterium (assembly GCA_043785475.1). GTDB lineage: Bacteria > Armatimonadota > Fimbriimonadia > Fimbriimonadales > Fimbriimonadaceae > Fimbriimonas. The sequence goes on along the minus strand of JAYVXG010000569.1, from coordinate 968 downwards.
CGTGATGAACTTCAAAGAAGAGTTCCGCAAGAATGTTATCGAAAACTTTGTTGAGGAGTACGCCAAAGGCCGGACTCCAAACCCGTGCGTTCAGTGCAATCGGCATGTGAAGTTCGAAATCTTAATGCAGAAAATGGTCGAACTGGGTTGCGACAAATTGGTCACCGGACATTACGCGCGAATTCGAACTCGAAACGGTCATGCCCAGTTACTCAAGGCAAGAGCCAAAGACAAAGACCAAAGCTATGTGCTCTATATGCTTGGTCACGAACAATTAAAGGACGTTCTCTTCCCGATGGGCGAAATGCCCTCAAAAGCGATGGTTCGCGGGCTTGCAAAGGACCTTGGGCTGCACTTGTACGATAAGCCCGATTCGCAAGAAATCTGCTTTGTCAGCGAAGCGGGGGGCTACAAAGAGTTCCTTCGAAAGCAGCGTCCGGAAATGTTCTCCGAGGGCAAAGTCCTTGATATGGACGGTAAAGAAATTGGTAGTCATGCGGGCGTTGCGGACTTCACCATTGGCCAAAGAAAGGGCGTCAAGATCGCGTCAAGCGACGGCAAACCGCTGTATGTCATCGGACTTCAACCCATGACCCAAACGGTCACGCTGGGACGAGAATCAGATCTGCTTCAAAAAGAAGTCCTGCTCGAAGACGTTTACTGGATCAACCCGATCACGGAACCGATCGAGGTTAAAGCCAAGATTCGGTACAACATGGAGCCGATTCCCGCAATTCTGTACCCGGGCGAAATTCCCAAAGTGGTCTTTAAAAAGCCGGTCAAGGCGGTCACACCGGGCCAAATGGCCGTCGCTTACAGAGGGGCGACCGTCGTCGCTGGCGGACTCATCGCCGACGCTAATCGAAGAACCAGCAACTCAAAAATCGTCCCGGAACTCATTTCCGTTTAGCGACAATTTACCGTTCGCCTGGTCGAGGCAGATCGGGCCAACTTCGGGTAAGTTTTTA
>JAYVXG010000568.1:0-3902 GCA_043785475.1 Armatimonadota bacterium | reverse complement strand
CCGTCTGCATTCCGTCTTCCTTATACGCAAACCTCATGGTTCCAAGCTTGCCAACCGGAGTCTGGCCCGTACCATTCCATTTGAAAGTGTCTTGATCCTTTACCGGAAACCGGATCACGGGTTGTTTAGGGGAAAATTCAATCTTGGAAGCCTTCGCAGAAATCTGATAAATTCCGTTCTTGTCATAGCCCCATTCTTGTTCGTCCTGCTGCTTCCCATCCTGCATCACGGCCAAAGTAGCTCTCGCAGAGTCGGCGGAGTCCTTCGTCAATTTAGTGACTTTATATTGAAGCTCAGTCTTAAGACTCTGCTTCGGCTGATTCACCGATTCAGCACTAACCTCCATCACGTAAGTCCAGGAATTGCCTTCGACCAACGGAAACAACGATAGCTGGTTTTGCGGAGTGACCTTTACTTCCACAACTTCGGGAGACTTTGCGACGGGTTTCGCTCCGGAATTTCCGGAGTTTCCACACCCAACCAGAGCCAATCCAAGAACGGTGAAGAGCACTGAAAATTTCATTGTTGTTAAATCCATTAGGTTTTTGTATGAATCAAACCTACAGCATCCTCTAAAAGTTGACGGTCTGCTATCTGTTTAATTACGAGTTCTTGACTATTAAGCTGAGTGCCAATCGTAGCCGCAGCAATCGCGACGCCTTTCGATATCACCAGAATCTGCGACCCGCCTTCCGAAGAAAACTTTAATAAACGGCCCTTTCCTTCTGGGCTTAATCGAATCTTGAGGTCGTATGTCGTAACTTTCCCTTCGGACTGGGTCTCCATTGACACATTTTCGATCATCGGCTGGTTCACCAGAATGGTCGAATATTTGGCGATTTGCTCGGCTTTTCGAAGCTCCTTGCTTGCTTCGGTCCCGGCAAAGATTGCTTTGAGGGTGGCTCCAACGTCTTGAAGCTCCGGAGTTTCTTCCTTCAAATACGACGAATAGAAGTCCTGCAACTGACTCTTGTCAAAGAACTTCGTCTGCATTTGCTTGTAGAAGCGATTCAAAATCTTGGGCCTAAATGTGATGATATCGACCGTCTGAATCGTTTCTCCTTTCGCATTTGGGGCGGCAAATATGATCGGCACTTTAATACGAATCCCGTAAAAGAAGGAAACGCGGTTCAGAATCGGGTTCGGTTTGCCATCCATGCTCGTACCAATATCTACCTCAAGCTTCGAACGCAGAGCACCTGGGGCCGCTATCGCCCTCTCAAGGTCAGTCTTGGTCCACAACGGAGCCTCTTCAACCGCTTCACTGTCTTCGCTATAATCTCTCATCTTCTTGACGAACGATTGAGCACTATCTGGGTCTCCTCCGAGAACCCCAATTAGCTCCCGCACCGGAATTCGCTTCTTGACCGCTCCAGATTCGGCCCCGCCACCTATGCCTGCTTCACCGCCAAATTTATCGGAGGATTCAACAATCTGAACCATACGGTTGGCAATAATCGTTTTCACATTAGCCTTTGGCCCAATGGCGAGAAGACAAAAATCACTGGATGCAATCGGCTTTAGATTGACTCCAACCAATTGCCACTTTGTGTACCCAATTCGTCCGGCGTACGTAAGTCCAACCAATCCTACAAACCCAAGCAGAATCTTTGTTGTGGCGCGTACCTTCATAATCTTATCTTCAACATCGGTTTTTTGACAGACGTTCCTGACGAATTACAGTCTACTCACTGGGATTAAAATCAGCATAGAACCGACCCGCGATGGTGGTAAGCAAAACCGTCAGACCAATGTTCACCAAAAAACTGATCAGTGCCGGAACCAGGGGCGACATACCAATTGCCAAGAATCCCACAAAAATAAGTGTCGTGGGTACAAGGACTATCACAAGAGCGATGAGTTGCATAAGGCCCCGAAATGTACGTTGAGTCGGATCATCAAAATCAGGAAAGAGCACGACAATCAAAAATATTGCGGCAACCAAGGCAATCGAAAGCGAAGGGGCCGCAATCATGCCCGCGACATGAAAGGGCCATATTGACGGCCGAACGATAAGCCCAAAGGCAAAAGGCAAAAATGCCATAAACATCGAAGTCACCGATTTTGCCGCCGTTTCAAAAAATGCAATTTGGGCCGAAGTAAGCGGGAGTGGTTTCATCACTTCTACCCGGCGAAGCGTCTCGACAAAACCGGTATAGGCCTGAATGGAACTCATATTTACCGCCATGAAACCGGTAATACCAAGGTACATGTACGTCCCCAACCCCCCATTTCCAGAGTAGGTTGGGATGTAAAGGAACATCGCACCAAATCCAGTGGTCATTAAAAGCAGTAGAAGATTCACCCAAAATCCAATTCTTGATTGGATAAGGATTTCCTTGTAGATCAGCGTCCAACCCTTCCGAAATTTCCAATGGGCCATCCGCATTGCAAGTCGGCCCTTACCGATCTTTCCTTGCCGAGCCTTTTCCGCAAAAATGGCCGAATAATCGCCCTTACGCTGTAAATCGCGGATCGCTTGACCTTGATTCCCTTTCGTGGCGGCTTGGTCGTACATCCATCCGCTCAACTTGGCGGCATTGGTCAGACCAACCCAAATCGTAACCACCATTACAGAAATGCCAACTAGCGATGCCATGGGCGATTGAGAAAATCCGCCCATAACAATCGCAGTTGCCGACGATGGCAAAAACATTATTACCTTCATCCAAAGCGGAGAAGTGGCCGACTGGATGGTGGCAAAAGTTGGGTCTTCACGGAATTGAAGGCCAATGGAACCGAAGACTAACAAGAAGGTAAGAAATATCGCCCAGTTCAACACTCGGCAGATCGTCTGACTCTTCTTCTCGTGCTTCGCGACGTAAAAGCAGAGGGCGTAGCTAATGCTGATCCAAGCCAAAGTTAAAAGCAACCAGGCAACCAGTCCACCTTGCACCAAACGGGGAACCGCCGATGCGTCGTGCTTACTCACCCCCGATAAAAAGCCCCTGGTCGGCTGAAACAAAATAATTCCAAAGAAAATTGGCGCGAAAAGAGTGACCGCGTAATCTCGAAACAGTCGGAAAAACATTACGACTTTCGATGAAATCGGCAAAGAAAAGAGGACATCAACATCCGATTGCTTGAAGGTGTTCTTGAAAGAAAAAATCGCGAGCGCGCAAACAAAGCTGATGAAGCAAAAAACAATAAAGACAACTGGTTCGAGAGCACTGGGCTCGAAGTGAAACGATTTGCCTACATCTTCAAAGGCACCGGCACCTCTCTTATCCCATGGCCTCACAAAGAAACCCACGTAATATCCGAGTCCAATCAAAATTGAAATCAACCGACGTGGACTACCTACTGCTCGCTTGACACCATTAATTAATTGCCGAAACCACAGATACCAAAGAACACGGGCACTATTCACTACTCGACCTCACTCGTCAAAGTTAAGAAAAGCTCCTCGAGCGATTTGCCTTCCATGCCCTCAAGGGTGCGAAGCTCATCAATCGTTCCTTCCGCCAACAATTTACCTCTCGCGACAATCAGCACGCGATCACACAACTTCTCGGCAGTATCGAGCAAATGGGTCGAGATAAGAATCGATGCGCCACCATTTCGAGCATCGACAAGCTCTTGCTTGAGCTCATGCGCGCCAGCCGGATCAATCCCGATCAAAGGCTCATCAAAAAGAAAAATGTTGGCATCGTGAATCAACGCACAAGCGACCGAAAGCTTTTGCCGCATGCCCTTGCTGAGGGTGGCAACCAAACTGTCCTTCTTTTCCCAAAGGTGGTACTTGCGTAGCAACGCCTCGTGCTCTCGATCAAACTTCCCAAGATTGTCAAAACACATGGCAATGAAGCGCAAATGCTCATAAACCGTTAGCAATTCATACAGCGACGGCACCTCTGGCACGAACGCCATGCCTTTCTTTGCGTTCATTTGATCCGAGGTCA
>JAYVXG010000567.1:0-3907 GCA_043785475.1 Armatimonadota bacterium | reverse complement strand
ATCCTCAGCAAAAAGAAACAGGTTGCCGTTTGTCGGCGACCAAATCCTGGCCCTATATCACTTCTTGGGCTCGTGTTGTTGCCTCGGACTACTAAGTTTAATCGCATCGCTGGGGCTTGGACTTACCGCGATGACCGCCAACAAAAAAGAGGTTCTCAAACACATTCAGGACAAACAAGCGACTGAATTTCTGAACAAGTTGACGCCCGAGCAAGGCATGATTCTATTCGCCGCCGCCGCTTGTCTTTTCATTTTTGCAATCATGTATATTCGAGCAATCTGGCAAGGTCGCAAATGGGCGTTCTGGGTTTCACTCCTTACCAGCGCCCCCAGCGCAGCGCTCTCACTGATTGTTAATCAAGCGGATGGGCGAATCAGCTCCCTCATCCCAATCGTGGTCGCAATTTATTGCGTTTTGCGTCTCCTCGGCTCCGTTGGACCGAAGATGTAGGTCCATTCCCGCCTTCGTTCGGTGTCAAAATAGAGTTCTAGCCAGGGCCACCCAAAAATTGTGAAGATAACCCCACTAATTCCGTTTGGATTTTTAACCTGCATCGCGCCCGCCCAAGCGCCTGACGTCAAAATTAAAGGCGATTTTAGTCTCGGCCTGGTTTCATCCAAAGACTTTTCTCTCGGAGCCAAATCCTACACCGTCCTCGGACGTTATTCAACTTTTTCGCTCCAGGCAACTTTCCCAGTCGGACTGAAAGTCTTCCTCTCCGAACGAAGCGAAACCATTACCAACGACCCTGACAAAGAATCGTTCGACGAATACTATGTTGAAGACGAAGGTCTATGGCGGGTGGGCAAGCAGTACCTTCCGTTCGGCGGAGGAGGGTTCTTTCGCCAATCCGTTCTCGCAGCCCGCGTTGACTCTAAACTCCTTTTACAAGGCTTCCCTCTGTCCGTCGCCTTTGTCGACGGGGGAAAGGGCCATCAGTACGGCTTAGCCGGAAGGATCGGCGGGCGAGGACTTGGGATCAGCTTCTGCCTCGGTCGGCATTGGGGCATCAACAGCACCGCGCTCAGCCTAGTTCAGTCGCTTCAAGCTCCCGAAGGAGTGGGCAACGGATGGAAACAAGCCTTCGGAATTGACCTCAATCGACGAACTGGAAAGGTCAATTACCGATCAGAAATTCTCATTCTTAGCGAAGCCGAAGGGACCTCCGTCGACAAGGAACTGGGCGATTTTCAAATTGGATACGACCTTGGACACCGTCATTCGGCCGTTTTCGGAGTGTCAAAATCCTTCGGAGAAACAGATATTCTCTACCGAATTGGAGGAGTGTACAATTTCTCAAAGGGACTCCAAATGGAGAGCCTCTACCGATTAACCAACGGCAACTTTCGTGATTTTTCCGTCTTCCTTAGGATTCGGTTCTAGCCATGATTACTGTCCTCATTTTGGTTATTCTAATCATTCTCCTGGTTGGCGGCGGACTAGCTTTCGTTTCAATGATCGCAAGTAAATCGAAGGAAATCACGGAAGAATCCATTCCAGACATTTCGTTCGATTCTCAAAATCTTTATCGCCCCATTCGCTCCCTTCGCAAGGCGATTTGGGACCTCGTGGAAAACTCACCTGACCCGGCCGTCCACGCGATGGCTTTTGCCGTAACCGAAGAAGTCCGCGAGACTCACGATCGAGTAGTCGTAGCATTGCAGACCAGAGATCAGTTGCGAAAAGCTTCCGAGGGACATGCTGGTGCCCAAAAGGAACTCGCTTGTATTGAGCAGCAACGCGAATTAGCGGAGTCTCCCCAAGAAAAACTCAGCTTTACCAAAGCGTATGAAGCGAAAGTCAACGAGCTTGCGGAGTATGAGAAAGCCAAAGCTATCATCAAAAAGATCGAAGATGAAGTTGAATTGACCAAGGCGTCGCTCAGCGAGTTGAAGGCAAAACTCGCTGTATCCGGAGCGTCTGTCAACGCTACCGAGAGGGCGGAGGACCTTAGAACCACCCTTAGTTCCCTCGAAACCATACAATCGAGCATCGATGAAGCCCAAGTCATGCTCCGTTCGTAAGGTAATTTAGTGGTATCAATGTCGGAATTTGATCGAGTCTTTAATTTAGGAAGAGCGTACGCAGGCAAAGCCCAGGACGCACTGTTTGGCGAAGCATCGTCCGAGACCAAAGCCGGCAAAGAACTGAATCAGGCCCTCGAGCAAGGCGTCGCAATGAAGAAGTCCGAACAGCAAGAGTTTCGAACCCAAATTACCGCGATGAGCGACGAAGAAGCCGAAATCATTTTGGGCGTCCCCACCAAGGCTCCATTTAACCAACTAAAGTCTCAGTATGTGTTGCTACTAGGACATCTCGCCGAATTCGAAAAGAAACAACCCGAGAAGAAGCAAATTGCAACCCGCGAAAAGCAACGTATCGAGCGCGCCTTCGCTGTTCTCTCTGCAAAAGTCGACTCCACTGAAAAACGTTTCGGCTCTCTTGAGATCGAATAGTTATTTTCTTGTGGCACTGCCGACGACATCTGCTTCGACGAAGCCTGAGGAACGAGAGAGTAACGAAGTGATGCTGGGAGTTGACAGTGGGCGACTCCTCGACGAAGGGAATGACCTGTCAGCTATTCCGGCAACGCAGGAATCTTCACCAGACCCTTCACCAAGATCTTGTCGCCCACGATTTGAACTGACCTCGCATCCACCGCGTCATATAAATCCAAGTCCTTGGCAAAATCAATCACCGGGTTCAGCGTATTGATCAAGTTTTGCTGCCCCGCCGCGTCCGTCTCCTTATTGTCAATCCGAACGATGCAGTCCGTTAGCAACAACTGCGAGCCGTTAGTAACGATTTTCGCCTTTAAATCAAAATTCGCGGTCAAAACCAAGAACTGACCAAATCCCTTGACCCTAATCCAATCCCCTTCCGAGGTGACCTCCACCGATTTTATCTCCCCGTATTTCTTCAAAATGTAAGGACCTAAATCGGCAACTTTTAGTTCGACAGTCCCAGTTCCAAGACCACTTTTGCTCAGACGCACCTTTCGCTGAGAAGCTGCCAAGGCAAAATCAAATCGGCAATTAGGAATCTCCGCCGTAAATCGTTCGCATCGCAAATCCCGCAAATAGAAATCCGTCAAGTTCAATTTCAACAGGTCAATGGTCCCTTTTTTACTCCGCTTCGGCTCCGTAAACAATGGTAGCCCTTCGCAGCGAAATTGAGATGCCGATATCGTGGCGGTCCCCACCTCACCAATCACCGGACTCAACAATCCTGGATAAGTAACCTTCAGCGAAACGTGTTTATGATCACCTTCAAGTTTCGAACCAATATCCCGGGCCGCCGCTCGCTCAAAATTCCGAACTGTCGCCCCCCCAAGCCCAAACAGAACCGCAATTCCACCCAACAACCAAGGATTCGTCATGCCCACCCCAATGTCTGCCCTGCCGGAGGCGTAGAATCATACAAGCATGGAACAGACATTCTCCGAGTATAAGCTTCTCCACGAACAAGGTGGCGCATTTTCGCTAGAAGACTACGCCGTTATCGAGTTTACGGGTAGCGAATGGAAGGATTGGGTCCAAGGGCAAATCACAAACGATATTCGCTTGTTGACTCCAGAAACTCCGATCGGGTTCTGCCTTTGTAAGCCAACCGGACAGATTCTTGCTACTGGCACTCTTCACCTGGTCAACGGGAAAGGCTGGATGATCGTTCCACTTTCTTGCGCACCCTCCGTGCTACTAAGAGTCGAGCAGATGGTGATCACCGAAGAATGCTTCGCGGAAATCTTGGAGACCCAATTAATGCACGTCATTCCCGGAATCGACGGCCTACGGGCCACCAGAACACTATGGGAAGGCCAAGATACGGTCGAACCATATGCGGGAGACCTTTTTTCGGAAGATACTTTTCTCCTCGCCGCAATGGATGCCAAGATTCCTCTCTGCG
>JAYVXG010000566.1:0-3911 GCA_043785475.1 Armatimonadota bacterium | reverse complement strand
CTGCAGGCATCCTTGGTTCAAGAGGGCTACAATGTGCGGGTTTATGTTCCTTATGGCGATCAGTGGTACCCGTATTTCACCAGGCGATTAGCCGAGCGACCCGCCAACGCTCTGTTCATGCTCAAAAACATGCTCAAAAAATAGGATTGCCCATTAAACGCACCCTCTTCATAAAGCGCCGATTAACATAGTGAAAACTGATCAGGCAGATGCCCCCCAGAACAGAGAATAGTTCCGCAAATCCAGACGAACCTACCGAACCATGCTTTGGCTCCACGATATGAGAACCCGCGAGAAGGAGGAATCCTAATCCAAACACAATAATTGGAGTCCAGGATTTGTGAATAGAATAACCTCGAGTGGCCGCCCAACTTCCGAAGACCAATGCAAATCCGAGGAATCCCCATTCAAGAATTGGCGATTGCAGGTACGTGAAACCAATAATAGAAAGCACGCTGACGGCAACACCAGTTATTGCACAATGAATTGCGCAAATGGTGCTGGCGACTGTTCCCCACTTGTCCGGGTCTAAAGAAAGCGACTTCACTCTCTTTCAATATACCCCTACTGGGTACCAGTAGTTGCAAAATTTTTGGCGCGCCCGAGAGGACTCGAACCTCCGGCCCCCAGCTCCGCAAGCTGATGCTCTATCCACTGAGCTACGAGCGCGTGAACTTAAAATTATACCGGATTGAAGGATCAAATCCTGACCTAAGCCGCCGTTGCGGCGCTTTCATTCGCTTCGTTTCCAGCAACAACGAATTCCTCGAAAGACAATGGGCGAGCGAAAAGATAGCCCTGACTGTATTCGACTCCAAGACCCGCAAGGAATTCCCACTGAGATTCTAGCTCGATTCCCTCGGCAACAATTTGTAAATTGAGTGCACGGGCCAACCTCACGATGGTCTCCAAAACGTTCTCTTGCTTCTTGTCAATCGTGATTCCATCAACGAATCGTTTGTCAATTTTCATGCAATCAAACGGAAGACTTGCTAAGGTAGCAAGAGAAGAGTAGCCGGTCCCAAAGTCGTCAATCGCCAAGGAGAAGCCAGCCAATTTCAACTTGTCAAGCATTTCCAGGCACCCGCTCGAGTCCTGCATAATTGTTGATTCGGTGATCTCAACCATCAGGTTCCTGTAGCTAATCTTCCACTTAGCCAGAGTCTGCTCGAGCAAAGCGAGAGTCGTCTGATTCTGTAGCTGAACCTGAGACATATTGAAACTGATGACAATATCGTCCTGCCCAGTCTCGGCGATGAAATTGTGAACTGCTTTGGCAGTTTCTTCGATGACAAACTTTCCAAGATCATTAATAAAGTCGGATTCTTCGGCGATCGGAATAAACGTGCCCGGTGAAATCGGACCAAATCGAATTGAATTCCATCTCAACAAGGCTTCTGCCTTGACCAGTTTTTTCGTCTTGTTACAATAGATTGGCTGAAACATTAGATGGAATTCGCCGTCAATCAACGCTTGCCGGATGGCAGTTTCAAGCTCAACCCTCATCTTCGACTTGAAACTCATTTCGGATTCGTAAACGACTGGTACGCCATTGTGGTTTTTTCGCGCATTCTCCAAAGCAAGGGTCGATTTCCGAAGGAGCGAAATAGCACTGTCGTTCTCGGATGCGGTCACGTAGCCAAGTCGGCAATCCTTAGGAATTTCAACCCCGTTCACGAAGGTTTGCTTCAGACAAGTCTTTCCCGCCAAATCGACGAGGCTTGGAAGGATGTGCTGATCGGCGACGATTAGGACAAAGTCATCTCCGCCCAGTCGTCCGACGATTCCGCTTTGACCAACACAAGCAAGTAGCTGGGACCCAAATTCATTGAGCATTTTGTCGGCAATTTCCGCTCCCCATGACTCATTAATATCGCGTAAGTTGTTCACTTCTATCCCGATGACGCTAACTGTCGGGTTGGTCAGGAGCATTTCGTTGATTACTTCGTAAATTCGCGACCGATTAATGAGTCCAGTCACGGTATCGTAGTACGCCAAACGACGAATCTCATCGTTTCGCTTTTTCGAATTAGTTACTTCGCGAACAAAAGCATGAATTGAGACACTACCGTCAGGCTCATATTCAAAATCCAAGTGCTCTTCGAACCAGAGTTCATGAACGTCTGTGACGCCTATTCGGTACTCAATGATCGTACTTGGAAGCTTGCGATCGAACGCAAATCCTAAGAGCTTCTCCCATACATTTTCATCGTCCGGATCGCGGCGATCACTCCAAACCGCGGCAAACTTCTGTCCCCCCGCGAGGTCGGCCACGAGCCAGTCGAAAGGCGGTTCATACTCGAGCGTAGCTTCCCAATCAAGGCGCCCAGGAGACCGAAAGGCCTTTCCATCCCAAACAATGCATTTGGCTCTGCTTAAGGTTTGTTTCAGCAAATCGGTCTCCCGTTCACTGGTCGAAAGGGCCAAGTTCATGTCCTCTCGGGTACTGACAACTCTTTTCTTCTGATTGAGCACTTCAGCTTGCAAATGACCGTGCTCACGCCGAGAAAACATGAGAACAAAGAACGAAATTAGAGATAAAAGCACCGAAACGATGCCGGTCGCAACCACGCCGGAAAGAAAGGAACCTAGCAGGGCATCACAATCTTCCACATACCCATCAAACTGCATGTCAACACCCAAAACGGATGTCACTTTTCCGGAATTCGCCTTAATGGGATAATACGCGGTCACATAGTTTCCAAAATCGCTCGACCGAGGTGTCCGTTCTACTTGCGGAGTACCGCGATCAAAACTCCTCAACAACTCCTTGCTAGGAGAATTTAGAGGCTGATTAATCCTGGCAGAGTGATGCATCTCTCCAGATTTTGCCCGCCGACCTCCGTCAACCCCAATTTTAGCTTTCCCATCCTTCAAAAGAACCGTATACGCTCGGTGGGCAGTGGGAAATGTTTTTAGAAAGTGCTGGAGGACATTTTTCGTCGCGAGGTAATTCTTCGACGAAGTGTCTGGGTGCCTGGAAATACTCTGTTGAACGTCCGGATTGATGGAGCGACCAACTGAAGCGGTTGCCGCTCGTACGTGGGCAACGCGGGTTTCAAAAACTTGATCAAGTGATCGATTGTAAACAATGAAACACGATATACATCCGCCAATAAAGGATACCAGGAGGACAAAGATGCTAACTCGGACTTCGAGTCGACCGAAGACGTCGCTCTGCCAATTGCTGATCTTGTTGTCTTCCGCAAAGGAAAACCCCTGACTCTTTTGACGTGTTGGTCGTTTCATGCCCGTTGGAACCACGGTCAAAACCAAGTTTCCGATAAAAGTTCTTCCACAACATATGGTGTAATTCACTGAAAGAATTCAAAGTAGGGTCGAGTAATTTCGTTGGCAAAAGGTCGGCTTAAAAATGACACTCCAGAATTTGAGGTTTGATGCCGAAGATTCCAATAGACGCGCTATGCGTCTTGGGTTATGCAGGGATTCGCAAAGTTACTAAAACACACTGACATCATGCTTGGTGTTGGCCTCCTCTTGGTCGTCTCCATGTTGATCCTTCCGCTGCCCCATTGGGCCGTTGACTTAGGACTCGTTTTTGCCATCGGATCATCAATCATGATCCTCCTCACATCGGTCAATGTCTCTGACCCACTCCAATTTTCCGTCTTTCCATCTTTGCTGGTTGTGACTACCCTCTTTCGCCTCGCCCTGAGTGTTGGCGCGACAAAGTTAATTCTTGGCACGGGTCAAGCAGGCCACGTTATCGAGACGTTTGGTACCTTCGTGATGGGCGGAAACTTTGTGGTCGGCATCGTCTCGTTCATCATTCTCGTCATTGTGCAATTTGTGGTCATCACCAATGGTGCTGGTCGAGTATCAGAAGTCGTCGCCCGATTCACGTTGGACGCCATGCCCGGAAAGCAAATGGCGATCGACGCCGACCTTGC
>JAYVXG010000565.1:0-3916 GCA_043785475.1 Armatimonadota bacterium | reverse complement strand
CAACCAATTATTAAGTTGCCTTACCAGACAAGTCAGACATGAAGTGGATCATTCCGACCCTAGCGCTGAGTGTTTTTGGGTTCGGATTTGCCAGTTCCGAACTGAACCAGCATTCTGGCGAGGTAACAGTCATTATTTCTGGAGGAGCTCGGGGCCACCTATCGCCATGTGGTTGCACGAAGCCGATGAGCGGCGGATTTAAGCGTCTTGCGACAATCGTCCGAGGAATGAAATCCAAGGGCAAAGTGGTGTGGGTTGACACCGGAGATATAATCGATACCCCTAGCAGGCAGTCCCAGCTTAAGGTCGAGACCTACGGAGAGTTATTAGGACGATTGGGCGTGGATGCGGTGGCTTATACGAGCCAAGATTTGCGGCAGGGAGCGGGGCTTATTGCGGCTGCAGGCCCTTTGTCTAAGAAATTGTGGTTGGTACCTGACTCCGCTCAAACGGGGATTACTTCCGACGAATCGAATATTTTGGGGATTACGGTTTCAGCATCGAATGAGCAGGCAATTTCATTTGGCGGTGAACGTGCGACTGATATTTTGCTTTTTGACGGTCCTAAAAAAGCTCTGGAAGCCGTTTCTAAGCCCCATCAAATCGAAGTATTTGCATCGGAGGGGATTCCGACCATCGTCGGCAAAAGGCTTTCGCCAGGTTCAAATCTCCGCGGCGTCATCGTTGCGACATTTCGCGACAGACGACTCTACTCAGCGAAAGTTGTTGCTCTTGAAGCAAGTATCAAAGAGGATGCTGTTGCGGAAAAGATCTACCGAAACTATTTGCTCCGCGTAACGCAGGAACGGCTCATAGACACGGTCTCGAAGGACACCAACGATGATTTTGTGGGTTCAAAGAACTGCAAGAGTTGTCATGGCAAGGTCTATGACCAGTTTGCGAAGACCAAACATGCAGATGCTTATCTGAGTTTGGTGAAACAAGGGCATCACGCCGACCCTGATTGTGTGAGTTGCCACGTGGTGGGACTGAACTCGACGAAAGGATTTTTCTACGAAAAAACTCCGGGTTTGGCTCAGGTTGGATGTGAGTCTTGTCATGGGGCAGGTCGTAATCACGCGAGGAGCCCGAAACAATTTCGGCTCCCTAAGGTGGGGGAGGAGAAATGCTTAACGTGCCATACGCCCAGCAATAGCCCGAACTTCATTTTCAAGTCCTTCTGGAAGAAAATTAAACATCGATAATTACATTGAAATGTGAATAACTGCAGAAAACGGGTGTATTGTGCGGTTTGAGTGAGTATTTGGAAGTAAATATATTGTTTTCTCGACTTTATGCGGCCTTGACCCAAAGGCTATGCTCCTTCACAATATGTTAACCATTTGGGATTGTGAAAGCGCCTCGTTTGGATTATTCATTTTTCGTTGGAGTTCGAGATATTTACCATACAAGAACCTGTGAAACAGGCTCGTTTGTCTTCGTTGGTTGTGCCAACCCAAGACGTCGGATTTAAGGTCATAGCACCTTTACACACGAATGTAAGAGCGATTGAGGCAGCACTTTTGTTTGCCACCGGCCACCAGCCGTTTGTTGCGATTTCAGGACCATCTGGTTGCGGAAAATCTCTATTGCTCGGCGCAGTTTGCGAGTATCTGGAGATGAATCCGCAGGGCAAGATCGACTCGATGACCGCAGAACAGTTTCTGAAGTTGGAGAGTCGGATCGGGCTTGAAAAAACTCTGATCCTCGATGACTGTCAGGATGTTTTTGGTAAGCCAAAGCAGTTCTTGAGGCTGCGTCTTGCTCTTGACCGCAGAGTGCGGGGCAATCGTCCGACCATCGTGGCCTTCACGAGTGCGAATCGAGATCGTCGGATCTGTAATTTGCTCCCTGCACCCAGGAAGTGGTGTTTAGAATCCATTTCTGAACCTCTTCTCGCGGGAAGGATTTCGCTGGTACACCACCTGGCACGCAAAGAGCGAATTAATTTGTCCCCAGCGTTTACTCGGATTCTTGGCGCAAAACTTTTGGGCAATGGTCACGTTATTGCAGGAGCTCTACAACGGCTTAAACTAGAAAGAACTGAGTGGACTGATTCTCAACAGATATTGAAGGGATGCGGTCTGCTTGATCCGTATTTTGCTGACAACTCAAATTGGGATTTACGATACCGAATTGTCAGGGTGGCTCACGATGTAGTCCTAAAAGATTTTCGAGTGGGTGCGGACGAGCTGTCTTGTTTTCTGATGATCCACGTCGCCGGCCTTTGCGAGTCGTCCGTTGCACAATATCTCGAACTCGACCCGACAAAGTGCTACCAACTGGCGGGCAAGATTGAAAAACTAGCCAAGAATGATGCGTCGATTGCGAGTTTGGTTCACCAGTGTACGGAATCAATATTGAGCCGATTGGCTTAGGAAACTGGTAATCATACAGGGGCTACTGCTTGAACAAGACCGCTACAATAAGAGCTGGAACCTGCTTTCCTTATGTACTCCATTGAATCCCTTCCCTTGATTCGCGTGTGGCTTGATGCTGAACAGTTGGCATCGACTGCACGCCTGCTCATGGACGGGCACAGGGTTCCGGCGATCGGGGTGGTTGACTCAGATCGAAATTTAATAGGTTGGGTGACCCAACTTCAAGTATTTGGGGCAACAGCCCAGACAAAGCTCGGGGACATTATGGTTTCGGCGCCTTCGCCGCTTGATGCCCATGTGTCAGTACGGGAGGCGGCGAGCGAACTCATTAAGCAGGACATAGACTGCCTTCCTGTCATTCAACACGGCAAGTTTTCTTCCATTGTTACTTCCCGAAGCTTGCTGGGTAAGTTGCGGGAATCGTACGACCCGATGACCGAGCTACCATGGAGCGACGCTCTTCGCG
Source organism: Armatimonadota bacterium (assembly GCA_043785475.1). GTDB lineage: Bacteria > Armatimonadota > Fimbriimonadia > Fimbriimonadales > Fimbriimonadaceae > Fimbriimonas. The sequence continues at coordinate 1,069 of JAYVXG010000565.1, read as the reverse complement.
ATTGGGGGATTGATCAATTAGAAAAAGGCGTTGAGATCGTAATCTTGTTTGTTGACCTCAACGATTTTGGCAAATTTAATAAGCAGTTTGGGCATGTAGTTGGGGATCGCGTGATTCAGAAAGTTTCTTCGCACTTGAGGTCAAAGATTGACCCCAAAACGGATGTCCTCGTCCGATATGGTGGAGACGAATTTGCAATCGGAACGAGTCGTGACCGCGACGATGCCGACGACCTAATGGCCGCGATCCTTGGAGATGGCACCGGTCTCAGGGTGGATTCTGTCGACCAGTCGGTGACCTTTACCGTTGGAATTTATGGTGGTCGCCGGACCAAGACTCGCACCGATGTCCACGGAGCTTCTAACCTTGACAACCTGGTGAACCTCGCAAGTGGGGACTGTTTGGCCAGGAAAGAGGGTACTGCAGTCGAGGAGCCCGCCACGGAAGACGCGCACGAGCTAGAGCGTCCGCCGGTGGCCGCAGTCGTGGATGCACAGGTTGAACCTGCTATTGAAGGGATTCCTTCTAAGGCGGTTGTTTCCCACATGAATTGGACGCCCAACGCGCCCAACACGGATCCAACCGGCAGTCACGAATCGAAAGCGGTCGTTGAGACTGTTCAGGCGGACGATGAGCCTAACAGTTTGACCTATGTAGTCATTCGGGTGGGGGACAAACAATTTGTCGGAACGTCGGTGAAGATGGGGCACTCAAAGGCGGAATCGATTGCCATTGCGACTGGCAAAGCGCTTGAAAAGGCGTTTCCTGGGGTCAAGGTGAACATTGATTCGGTGCTCATTGAGAGCAAGGGATCGACTGATCTCGTGACGGCTCGCGTGCGAACAACTAAGGGAAATTTGGAACGTGATGTTACGGCTCAGGCCGAAGCAAACGGCGATCTTGAAGACACTATTGGCCTCGCAGTATTTTCTGCATTTTTGGCTGAATAGAATTATTTTGGTTCTTACTGTAAGAGCGTTTCGTAATTTACTCTTACCCAAACCTATGCTACATGCTATCGTTGAATAACGGAGGTTGATTGTCAACTCCGTCATGGCCAAGCTAGAAA
>JAYVXG010000564.1:0-3920 GCA_043785475.1 Armatimonadota bacterium | reverse complement strand
TGAACTTATCCGCCAGTTTCCAATTTGCCTGGTTGACAACCGGACTTTGAGCCAGACTTGCCCCGGCAAAGCAGCTTGCAAGAATAATAGAAGTAAATCGTCCCACTGGGCGGTTTTACCGAAAGAAACGGGTCAAAAGTTCCATTTTTACGATTTATGGAGTTGTTCAAGGCAATAGTGGAAAATCTGGGTTCCGCCTGCAAAAAAAAATCCCTGATCGATGATCGGGGATCTTCTGGGATGTACCGTTTCGCCACCTAACCGTTCGCATCTTTATTCAGCATCGTCGCAATAATCTTCAACAAATGCTCGATTTCCACCGGCTTGATCGCGAGGTCGCTGAATCCAGCATCGATTGCCGCTTGAAGGTGACTTTCGCGACCGTAGCCGGTGACTGCGATGAGAACAACCTTTGCCAACTTTCGATTCGCTCTCACCCGTCTGGCAAACTCGTAGCCATCCATAATCGGCATACCAATGTCAACGAGCACCACGGTTGGTTTAAATTCGCCGATTTTCGCGAGTCCGTCCTCGCCGCTGTTCGCCGTTTCCGCCGTGTGGCCATGCAATCCCAATAGCACACCAAGGATGTTTGCTCCATCGCGATTGTCATCGACGATGAGAATTCGTTGAGGAGACAGTTCGTCGGATCCTTTCGCAGGTGATTGAGAATCTTGGGTCGATTCGGGCGCGTCGATGACAGGAAGGAGGACTTCGAATTCGGATCCCTTCCCTAACCCTTCGCTTCGGCACAAAACCGTACCTCCCAAGCGGTCAACAATTTGCCTGACGAGCGAAAGACCGATTCCTAAACCATCCGTTTGCCGATTAACGGAGTAGTCCACGCGGTAAAAAAGATCAAACAATTTCTCCAAATTTTCGGGATCAATACCTTTGCCCGTATCCCTTACCTTAAGGCTTACGTGAGTGTCCTGGATAGGCTCGACCATGACCTCAACCGTTCCTCCGATCGAGTTGTACTTAATTGCATTATTGAGAATATTGCTCACAATTTGTTCCAGTCGAATCTGATCGCCTAACACGAAAATGGGTTCCCTGGCAATCGAAGTCTTAATCTGAACTTGTCTTATCCGTGCTTCAGCATTTTGCGCTTGGGCTGTTTCTTTGGTTAATTTAGTCAAGTTGACTGGTTTTCGATCCAGCCGAATTTGACCCGTTGCAATTCTTGAAACGTCGAGGAGATCATCGATCAAGACATTGATCTGAGCGATTTGCCGAGACATGGATTCCGTTTGCTTGATATTTGTCTCGTCAAGATTTTTGGACTGGTGCAACACTTCCAGACCGTGGGAAACCACGGAAAGTGGATTACGGAGTTCATGCGCCAACATCGCCAGGAATTCGTCTTTTCTATGATCGGCATCATTGAGGGCATCAGTCGCCTCTTTACGAGCCGTGAAATCGAGGAGCGATAATAGGATGAGCCATTCGCCGCTGTCCTCGTCGTGGAATCTCTTTGCACCAAGAAGCAATGTGCGTTTACCGATGTTTTCCAATGTGACGTCTACTTCGAACTCATCCAGGTCGCCGTCCATCCGGAGCCTATTTTCTAGCAATTTGCGGAGCTCGGGAATATTCCATTGTCCATTGCTCATGCTGAAGATCGAAACACCCTCGGTTAATTCGGGTTCGGTCATAAATTTTTGGTAGTAGGACTTACTCGCCAGTGTAACTTTCAAGTCGGAATCCAGGATGAGCAGAGGGCGCGGCAAGTTGGTGACGATCGAATGAAGTAGGTCACGCGATTTGGCGAGAACGACCTGAGATCGCTTTTGAGATTCGATATCGACCAGTACGAGCACCGCACCATCGATGCGGTTATCCAATGTTTTGTAGGGCCGGATGCGAAGGAGGAACCACCGACCGCGACGATCCTGAATTTCCTGCTCGTACGTTGTGACGTTTTCAATAACTTCGGGAAGTCTTTCTTCAATTTCAATCCCTTCAAAAGGCAAATTTATATTCGAAAACGGACGTCCAATATCAGAATGGAGGAGATTGAGCATTTTCTCGGCCGTTGGAGTGAATCGCCGAATCCGTAGATCGGGGCCAAGCATGACGACCGCCTGATTGATGCTTCCCAAAAAATTGATGAGATCGCTATTCGCGAGGTTCAATTGGTCGTTTCGGTTCCGCAGTTCGTCATTTACTGTGGTCAACTCTTCGTTGGCCGACTGAATCTCTTCTTTCGACGTCTGCAGCTCTTCGTTAATGCTCTGCAGTTCTTCATTGCTGGATTGGATTTCTTCGTTCGCAGACTGCAGTTCTTCATTCGCAGAATCTTGCTGCTCGACCATCGATTGTAGGAATTCCCGCGTGCTCGCTAATTCCTGCGACAACGAATGGACTTCCTGATCGCTTTGTTCGAGAGAAAGCGTTCCGGCTGCCTTATTTTCTGCGGTCTGGGAAACGAACACCACTCCACCGGGCGGGGCAAACGAAACAAGGTAGTAACCGTCGGGGCCGCTGCCGGCTACAGGAAAAACTTCTACTTCCACATCGTAAAAATTGTTGAGGAACTTCACCCGGAGGTCGCCCATATGTTGATACGTATTCTCTTTTACGGCATTTTTGACCGCGTGCCGGATCCCGACCATCAACCCTTCCCGCGCAATTTTCAGCAGGTTCTTTGTGGGTCGGCCCGAGGTTTGAGACAGGTATTGACTGGTGTCTCCGCGGTATTGAATGATTTCAAAGTCCTGATCGATTAGCACTGCGGGCGGTGTGTACCGTCCAATTGCAATTCGATCGGCTTCACGATACGCTTCAACATTGCCGATTTGTTCAATTTTTCCCTTGTGGCTTTCTCGCACCGGCAGTTCCCAAATTGGGGTGGAGAAGGAAACGTGGTGATCCAGTGGCGTTGGAACGGGACGTTTACCGTAAACGCGAGTTTTCGCGTCGAGCGTGGAGAAAAGATTGGTAAAGTTGCCGATCGTTTCGGAGCTTCCTAGCCATAAAAACCCTTCCGGCAGCAGAGCATAATGGAACAACGGAATCACTCGTTGTTGAAGGACCGGCTCCATATAGATGAGCATGTTGCGGCAACTAATGAAATCCATGCGAGAAAACGGCGGATCGGTGAGCACGTTTTGTTGGGCAAAGATGCACATGTCGCGGATGGATTTTTTCACCACATATCCCCCCTCCAATTCAGTAAAAAACCGCACGAGGCGTTCAGAGGAGACACATTCGCGGATGCTTTTCGAATAGCTGCCTCCTCGGGCATGTTCGACGCCAACTTCGTTGAGATCGGTGGCGTAGATCTGGGCGGAAGTTTTTATTCCCAGCTCTTCGGCGACTTCTGAAATAATAATCGCGAGCGAATAGGCCTCTTCGCCCGTGGAACATCCCATTGTCCAAACTCTAATGGGTTCGCCGGGCTTGCGGGCCTTCATTAAATTTGGGAACACCGTCGTTTTTAAGATTTCGAAGGCTTCGGGATCCCGAAAGAAGCTGGTGACATTAATGAGAATGTCAGTCTGCAGGGCTCGCAGCTCTTGGGAATTCCCACGAAGCATCACCACATAGTCACTCATCGTATCGAGCTTATGCAGCAGTAAGCGGCGCGTGATCCGACGATAGATACTATTGAATCGGTAGTTGGTAAAGTCGACTCCGTTGGCTTCGTGCAGCATCCGAATAATTCGTTGGACGATGTTGCGGATCGACGCTGTATTGGGATCGAAGTCGACTAACTCGGGATGCAACCCAATACGAATCAGTTCTTTGGCAATTTCTGCCGGAGCCAGCACATAGTCCACCGATCCAGATGCCACTGCGCTACGAGGCATGCCTACGTGTTCGGCCGTTTCGTCTTGGGCAAATGTAAATCCACCCGCCGCTTTGATGCACTCGAGGCCAAGGGTACCGTCAGAACCAGTACCGGAGAGGATCAC
>JAYVXG010000563.1:0-12456 GCA_043785475.1 Armatimonadota bacterium | reverse complement strand
GGAACGAGGCTTGACCAACCCCGCTCGCAGTCGCGTAGACCTGCAGCTGCTGTCCCCCGGTCGTGCCTCCGTTGATCCAAAATGAAAGAGTTTTGTAGAGCGATGAATCGAGGTTGGAGTGATGCAAGTAGAAGCCATCAAAGGCATTGATTTCGTGGACGGAAATCGAGGTTGATCCCGCATGGACTGGATTCGAATTGGAGAGATTGACGGTCGCCCAACTCCAGTTTTGCCAACTATTGAGAAGAGCATCATCAAAGGCACCTAACGTTGGTAGAGCAACGGTCTCGGACACTATCGAAATATCATCAACATAATAGGTGCCTTGGATCGTGCCACTTCGATCTTGAATCCAAAATCCGTCGAAATTGTTCGCACCTCGGACGCCGAGGCCCTTGAGGGGAACCACTATTTTTGTCCAAGTGCTAGCCGTTAATGCGGGAATCGGATAAGCGGGAAGCGAGCCGCCTATGGTTCCCTGAACCTGCAGCAATTGACCGCCAGTGGATCCGCCATGAATCCAGAATGTTAAGGATTGATAGTTAATGGTTGACTGACCATTGTGATGCAAATAAAGCGCCTGATTTGCACCGGTAGCCGTAACTGAGATACTTCGTGCACCGCCGTGTGTAGGGTTCGTGTTGCTAGTGTTTGTCGAAGCCCAACTCCAGTTCTGCCAGCCATTATCGAGTTGCTCGGAATAGATGCTTTGATCCGCTAAACCAAGTCCCGCCAAAAAAATGAAAATGAAACCAAAAAGCGCCTTCATGTGATGCTCCCCAACAAATGGATTATACGCCGGATTTCTTTAGTAGCTATACTAGGGGTGCTTTTTGAACTGATCCACGAGCAGAGACTTCTGTCAAAACCTCGTCAAGATGTGGTCAGCCATTTAGCTCTACCCTGTTGAGGTAATAACGGACGAACCCGAAGGGCTGTAAGGCACATCATTTTGAGCTATGTGGTTGAAAAAACCCCGCTTTAAGTCATGCTTTGGGTTCAATCCATCAAACTGCTATGTTTATAAACACGACAACCATTTACGAGCACGAACGGGGCTTGCGGTTTAGGAACGGCAAGCTTGTGCAGGTTCTTGAGCCGGGTCGCCACGTATGGTTTGGATTCTCAGAGAGTGTCACGCGCTTCGACATTAGGGAAAAACTTCATCCCGTTGGCGGACAGGAATCCTTTACCAAAGATGGAGCGACAATTCGTGCTTCAATCCTTGCGATGAGTAAAATCGTCGATCCATATCTGTTCTACCAATCAAACACGATTGATTTTCAATTTCGAACTGCTGGCGCAACTGATGTTCAGACGTTCCTCCATTACCAGGTGCAGGTTTCGCTACGTGAGTGGGTAGCTGGTCGGACACTTGAAGAAGCAATGGACCAAAAGCTCGAGTTGTGCAACGCGATCTTGCCCGAAATCCAGGAGGTTGGACGAGCTCACGGATTCGAAGTCACTCAACTGCAACTTCTCGACTTTTCCATCGCCGGCTCTCTGAAATCAGCATTCTCAGATATTCTCAAAGCCGAAATGGAAGGAAAGGCTGCCATGCAACGGGCACGAAACGAGGCATCTACGCTTCGAAGCCTCATTAATTCGGCGAAACTGACTCAAGAAAATCCTGGACTTTTGGAACTGAGGGTACTTGCTTCCGGACAGAAGCCGAGAGTCACCTTTGTAGTTGGTCAACCCGAACCAACGAATCAAGATAAGGCTAATTGAGAATCGGAAATGATATAGTTATTTCGTGATCCTTTCGTTCCTTGTTGCCGCCTCTATATCGATTGTAGATGCAAAGCCGTTCATGCGATTTCCCAGTATCCACGGTAACCAGATCGTGTTTACGAGCGAGGCGGACCTTTGGTTGGGGAACCTCAATACCGGTGAAGCCCACAGAATCACCAGCGATGCTGGCACCGAGCGACATGGCACGTTCTCTCCAGACGGAACTTTGATCGCTTTCGAAGGTGAATACGATGGTCAGCGTCAGGCCTTTGTGATGCCAACCGAAGGCGGCACACCAAAAAAACTGACGAGCCTCGAGCTCTTTCGCACTGTAACGGGCTGGACTCCAGACGGAAAGAATGTTCTCGTTCGCTACGTTCACACTCCAACCGCCTATGCTCACGGCATCGTCCCCGCGACGGGCGGTATTGTTCAGGAATTACCGCTTGAGTTTTCGTCCCATATCTCCTTTGGCTCGGACAAGGATCACTACGTCTTTACGCGGTTCGCCCATGCTTTCGCGAGCTGGTTTCGCTACATTGGGGGTTTGCAGAATCAAATCTGGCTCCATGAGCCAACTAAAGGACGCGAGTTTCGCCAACTCACGAACATTGAAGGCACGAACGAATTTCCAGTTTGGTGCGGGAGTCGAATCTATTTCTCGAATGAACAAAACGCTCATTTCACTTTGATGTCCAGTCCCGCTGGCGGAGGAAATCCGAAAAAGGAACTTGAAAGTGAGTTTGAAATTCGAGAACTCTCAACGGATGGCAAGCGAGTGGTTTTTCAAAATGGTCGGGACCTCCAAGTGTTTGACCCTTCCACCACAACGGCAAGGACCGTGGAACTCACCCTCAGCAGCGACTTAATCCATACGCGATCAACTGCAGTTTCTCCCGAACAATTTGTGCAAGATATCAGCATTACCCCAAGCGCAAAACGTGCATTAATCGGTGCGCGTGGGCAAATCATTTCTGCCCCATTTGGTGAAGGAGAGGCGAGGGTTATCAGGGCAACGCCTGGCGTGCGATATAGACATCCTTCGATGTCAGCCGATGCGAAAAAAATTGCGTACGTCGAGGATTCGACCGGCGAGGAGCAGGTTTATGTGGCGAACGCCGATGGAACGTCACCAAAGCAACTGACAAAGAACTTAGAAGGTCAAATTTGGGGAACCAAGTTTTCCCCCGATGGTAAATGGGTGGGCTATTCCGATTCTCACATGCGGATCCAAATTGTGAACGTCGAAACTAGCGAAGTTAAAACAGCAGCGCAAATTTCGTTCGTTTGGTTTGCGTTTCCTTACGAGTTTTCGCCTGATTCGAAATGGATTGCATACGCTCAGACTGTGCCAGGCAGCCAACTGAGCGCGGTTGAACTCTACAATGTTTCAACCGGCAAAACTCATCGCGTCACGGACGGAAGGGCCAATGATCTTGCTCCAACTTTCTCGACTGATGGAAAGTATTTGATCTTCGTCTCAAATCGTCACATTTCGGCCGCCAACGACCCAATCCTCAATCAAATGAACGTAGCTCCGATGAGTGTCGTTTGTATTGTTCCCCTCCGAGCGGATGGTGAAGACCCTCTCGCTCCTAAAGACACCGACGAGAACGAGAAGAAAGACGAGGAGAAAAAGCCGGAATTCAAGATTGATCTGGAAGGCTTATTCGATCGCCGCGTCGAGGTCCCCGCTCCGGCGGCAAACATCACTAAGGTCGCGATGGTTGGATCGAAGATTTTCTACTCAACCGAAGATTCGATCAAATCTTTCGATTTGATCACAAAAATTGGAGCAGACATCGCCTCAGGCACGACATTTCAACTTTCTGCAGACTCAAAGTCGCTTCTGATTTCCCCCGGGAATACGGTTGTTGGCCTCAGCGGAGAAGGGAAGAAATCCGTCAATTTCAGCGGACTTCGACTCCAAATTGAGCCCATGAAGGAGTGGAACCAGATATTTTGGGATGCTTGGCGTCACTTGCGCGACTATTTCTACATGCCTAATATGAACGGGCTGGATTGGAAAGGCATCGGGGCGAAGTATTCGGCGTATTTGCCTTCGGTTCGATCCCGTGACGAACTCGACGAACTGATCCGTTGGATGCAGGCAGAAATGGGCAATTCGCACGAATACCTTTCTCCTGGCGATGGCCAAAATATCAAAATCCGCGTTCCGGGCGCCTTCCTGGGAATCGAACTTGCAATTGATCCCTCAGGTTTCTATCGAATTGACAAAATATTCCGAGGAGATGGATTCAATACCAGCGAGCGATCACCTCTTATCGGCGCAGGAAAGAACGTCTCCGAGGGCATGTTCCTCCTTGCAATTGGCGGAGAGCCACTGAGCATTGACGCTGATCCTTACGAAAAACTTGCAGGAAGAGCAGGGAAGACGGTATCCGTTACCGTCAACTCGAAACCGACTTTGGAAGGGGCAAAGACGTACCTGGTCAGGCCCGTAGCATCCGAGAGCCGGATGAAATATCTAAGTTGGGTTGAAGCGAACCGAACCTATGTCTCCCAAAAAAGTGGTGGGAAACTTGGTTATCTTCATCTTGCGGCGATGACGACTCAAGACATGAATGATTTCATTCGTCAGTACTTTTACCAACGTGGAAAGCTGGGGTTTGTGATTGACGGCAGGTTTAACAATGGCGGATCCGTTCAGGACTATATTATTCGGATTTTGAACGAGAGACTCACTGGACTTTGGAATATTCGCAACAGCAAAGAGTCTTGGACCCGTCAGCAAGACTACTTCTCTGGTCCGATGGCGATGCTCATCAACGAGTTTGATATTTCGTGTGGCGAGGAGTTCCCGCACCACTTTAGAGACCTCAAGTTGGGACCATTGATCGGTCGAAGAACGATGGGCGGAGAAGTCGGCTCCGATCCGGCTTGGCCGCTAATTGATGGTGGAACCATTAATGTTCCCGGTTACGGAATGTACACGCCCGATGGAAAATGGGCAATCGAAGGCAAGGGCGTTTCACCCGATTTTGATGTTCCCAGTGATCCTAATGATTACATTAATCATCGTGACCCCCAGATTGACAAGGCAATCGACTACCTGCTTGCCGAAATTAAGAAGCATCCCAACGCTAATCCTCCCGTCCCTCTGGCTAAGGATCGATTGAAGAACAGTAGGAGCAATTGAAGGCATCCACCACCTACTTTGTTAGAATCGTATAAGAATTTTGGAGTGAATGAAATCAGTCTTTTGCTGGTTCGTCGAATTTACGTAGACCTGAGAAATCTACGTTTGAATAGGGAGGAGCCTCGGCTCCTCTTTTTTCGCCTAAAAATTAAACTGGGTACGACATCCATTCTTGGCTTCAAAAGGCTCGCTACTGAATACCTAGTTCTTTGGAGTCAGGTGCATATTTCGAAATTCGACCTTCATATCCATCCCGCCATGCAATTGGAGGCCGACAAACCCCTCCTTTCGTCCGATGGGGTCCACGATATCGGTCGTAACTTTCCCGTTCAGTTTGACAATATAGTGGGTCCCGATTGCGCTAACGTCCATGGTGGTCCAATCGCCTGGCTTGAATTTTGACGCGGCGTGAATCGCCGCGGTTGGCTTGAAAACCCAGCCGCGACCGGCGGTTTCCCAGATGCCACCAACGTCTTCGATTGCATCGATTTCAGCTTGCATTCCTTTCAAAAGGGGTTGCTCTTTAATTCGCTCCGTGCGAAAATAAAATCCACTGTTGCCATCCGAAATTCGAAATTGGAGTTTGGCAGTGAAGTCTTTGACTGGCTGCGCATAAACGAGAATGCCCTGCTCGTCTTTTTTCGAGCATTCACCCTTTAATATTCCTCCTCGCTCGACAGTCCACTTGCCGCCCCCGATCGTTTCCCAGCCGTTGAGAGTCTTGCCATCAAAAATCTTATCGTTAACAATGAGGAAGGTAAGGAGTGTGAGCATGAACGATTCTAGCACAAGCCTTTAGCTGATGGGAATAGGGCGGTTGGTAGTTTTGTCGGCGAATCCTTCAGTGTAGACACTGACCATATCGACAATGAAATGCTTGTTGGCGAATAGCGTGTGCTCAACATTAACGACTCCAAGGACAAGTCCCTTAACTCCATCGGTCTCCAACGAGGACGCCTTGATTAGCTCACCCTTAACGAAAGGCGAGAACGGGTGGCTGGATTCAAATCGAGCGATGTGGTTGTTTACGTCGTCGGGTGGGAAAATCTCAACAATGTACTTTGTTGGTAACTTGTGCTCCATCTTGCAAAAATGGGAAGAAATCTGGTCCATGATGCGATTCTACATTGATTCTTGAGAAACTGCGCGAGAACTTGAAATGTTGGGGATTTATGTACACCAATATGGAGTCACTGATTGATGCACATGTGATGGGCAATTGACGTAAAATATTCGAGTGCGTTTAGATGAAGTTGAGGAGAGCTCTGAGGTTGAGGACCAGCGAGGGGGAGGAGGGCTTCGTCCCGGCCATTATGTAGCCGGTGGAATTGGATCCGTAGTCATCTTTATCATTTACTCCTTGCTGGGTGGCAACCCAAATGACCTTAAAGGCGCTTTGCCAAGCCAGGGTGGGTCGGCTTCGCAACAATCACAGTCAGGAGGCTCCCCTGCAAATGATGAAGGCAAGAAGTTCGTCAGTAAAGTGCTTCGAGAAACCGAAACCGTTTGGGAGAAAGTTTTGCCTGAGCAGACAGGAAAGCAATATGTCCATCCTAAGTTAGTCATGTTCACTGACCAAGTTCAGTCGGCTTGCGGAACTGCCGACTCTGGTATGGGACCATTTTATTGTCCTGGCGATTCGAAAGTCTATATTGATCTTGCATTTTACGAAACGATGAAGCGACAACTTCATGCGGACGGAGATTTCGCCCGCGCTTACGTGGTGGCCCACGAAGTCGGCCACCACGTCCAGAATTTGCTCGGTACAAGCAATAAAGTTGACCAAATGAGGGCACGCCTCTCCGGCAAAGATTTCAACAAGATTTCCGTTCGCATGGAGCTTCAAGCAGACTTCTTGGCGGGAGTGTGGGCGCACTACGCTTCAGAACTTCACATCAATGAGCAGGACGTCAAAGACGTTATGAATGCTGCGAGCCAGATTGGGGATGACAAGTTGCAAAAACAAGCCCAGGGCTACGTGGTTCCGGATACTTTCACTCACGGAACCTCCGCGCAGCGCGTTAAATGGTTCATGGCCGGCTACAAGACTGGCAAAATCAGTGATGGGGACACGTTTAATACCCGGGACCTATAATCTGCATTGTGCCCTTCACCGGAAGGTGCGGCTAAATAAACGGCCTATGTTCACCTTGTGAGCCTGCGATTATCTGGTTTTAAATCGGATGAACATCGCCGTCCTTTGGCCTCAATTGGAACGACCAACTTCCGATTTCTTTCTTCCAATTAACGAAAATTTAACCATTGGGATTCCTGTTACAAATACCGACTCTTAACCATAGATGGATTGAGGATCAATTTGAGATTCAAGTCCCAGAGTTATTCATGAAGGTTGGTAGAAAGTTCAGACGTTTCATCACCGTCCTATTAGGAGGGTTATTGGTTCTCGATGTCAATGCCCAAGATGGCGCCGCGGCTCAAAAGAACTTCACGGACATGAGCATTGAGGACCTAATGAATATTAAGGTCACTTCTGCTTCAAAAATGGAGCAAACGCTTCGTAGCGTTTCGAGTGCAATAACGGTTATCACCCAGGAAGAAATCCATCGGTCGGGAGTTCGTAACTTGGCTGAAGCGATGCGATTAGCCCCGGGCGTGCAGGTGCAACAACTCTCAGGTCACTACTATGCCATCACGATCCGAGGGTTCAACAATCCAAATTATGACGGCTCCTATGGCAACAAGCTTCTCGTTCTAATTGACGGCAGGACCCTATATTCTCCATTCACATCCACGGTCTATTGGGAAGTCGAAGATCTCATGCTCGACGATGTCGAACGGATTGAAATCATTCGCGGCCCTGGTGGGACTCTATATGGAGCAAACGCCGTTAATGGTGTAATAAACATAATAACGAAGAGCGCGGACGAAACGTTAGGTTCAATTTCGACCGCATCGGTCGGAAACCTGGACAAAGACCGAATAGCTATACGTCACGGCTGGAAAGCCGGAAAAGATGCTTCCTTTCGAGTTTATGGCAAGGTTGGAACCGACGGCCATTCATTGAAAGAAGACGGCACCCAACACCTAGATGGAGGCAGTTTTAGCGAATTTGGATTTCGAGGCGATGTCAAGAAGGTTGGACATGGCTCCCTAATGGTTCAAGGTAGCTACAACAAGTTCGGGATTTACGAAGACTTCATTAATCCGAGCCTGGTTGAGCCCTATTTCCTACTGGCTCAATCAAAAGATTTGATCACTAGAAGCCATTTTCTTGCCAACTGGATATCGGACGAAAAAGCTGGAAAGCAAACGACCATACAGGCTTATTATGATCTCTTGGACTATCCGTATTCAATAAATAGCTCGGTGGGTACGACGTGGGATTTGTCGCTCCAGAGGAAGGTATCCGAAAAAAGTGGGGCATCCACAATCTTTGGCGGAGGCTACCGATATGAACTCAACAATTCGACTCCTGCCCAGTTCCAAACGCTCAACCCTCTCAATCGAAAGGACACAATTGCCAATTTTTTTGCTCAACGAGAAGTACCAATTGGAGTTCATGGTCGCCTGACTTTCGGCGCAAAGGTCGAACACAATACATTTACGGGCTTTGAAGTTGAGCCGAATGTCCGGTATTTGCGAAACGTAAACGACACCCAAACACTTTGGGCTTCGGTCTCCCGAGCGGTTCGAAGTCCCAGCCAGTCTGAGCTCAATGAGCACTCCATAAAAGCGGTCGACCCACCCGCTGGCCCTGATGCGCTACCAACTGCAACCGTGAATTTCGGCAACGGACAACTGACTTCCGAGGTGCTAATTGCGAACGAGATTGGGTATCGATGGAAAGCTTCTAAGAGCTTATCATTCGATGGCGCGGCATTCTATAATCGGTACTCAAATCTGATCTACCAGGTTGCGGGCACTCCATACACGGGAACCGAATTTGGTGTACCAGTTAACGTAATTCCCATCAATTTGAAATCTGGTGAATCGGGAAACACCTATGGATTTGAGATCGTGGTAAGAAACAAACTTGCTTCCGACACTCAAATCGCACTGAGTTACGGTTATGTCGGTCAGAGCCTGTTTAGCCATGGAACCGATATTGCCGCGCCAAAACACCAAATTGGTGCAAGATTTTCGAAGTCTCTCAGAGACAATTTCGATTTTGATGGAATGTTGTATCACTACAGCGCCGTTTCAATCCTTGGCGGTGCCGAATATACCAAGTTAGACCTCAGACTTGGTTGGAAGCCATCGAAGAGCATGGAGTTGAGTTTGTCGGGGCACGACTTGTTCAAGTCGAGGCAATCTACATTTGCAGGCTACTCGTACATCCCGAGAACTCTTGACCTCCACCTTTCAATGCACTTTTGAGTCGACCAATAAGGCAAGAAACTACGATGAAGACAAAAGTAACACCAACAGGTATTCGGATTTGGATCACAATTCTGTTTTGTGCAGCATCGGTAGCGGCCCAAGCCCAGGGTGTAGAGCAAAAAATTAAGGCTGCTTTTTTGTACAACTTTGCAAAATATGTCGAGTGGCCGGCGAGCGCATTCGACTCGTCGAATCGATTTGTGATCGGTATCGTCGGTCATGACAGTTTGGGGGGAGCCCTCGATTCGGCCATGGAAGGGAAAATAATTGGAGATCGAAGGATTTTGGTCAAACATTTGCGATGGGACCAAGACCTTTCGAAGTGCCAAGTCCTCTTTGTGCCAAGCAGCGAGTCGGGAAGTTATTCGAAATTAGAAGCCGTCAAACACAGTCAAGTTCTCGTGGTCGGAGAATCCTCCAATTTTGCCCGGAACCTAGGCATCATCAATTTCATCGTCGAATCCAGCAAGGTTGGATTCGAAATTAACGCCAAGCGAGCGCAAAATTGCGGTCTGAAAATTAGCTCCAAACTCTTGACGTTGGCAAAGGAGGTTGATCATACTTAGTCGCTTCTCGATTCGTGCAAAGCTGATGCTCATCATTGTCATTTCGAGCATTTCTGTTCTCCTCATTGCGTCGGGCGGCTACCTCTATTACGACCTAAAAGCCTTCAAGATTAAGATGTGCGAAGAATTGGTCACCGAAGCTCAAATAGTTGGCAACAATTCGGAGGCCGCCCTCTCATTCAGTGATCAACAGTCTGCGTCGGAAGTACTTCAAGGACTCCGGGCACGCTCGGTAATTGTCGGTGCAAGTGTCTACGACAAGGGGGGAACAAAGTTTGCCACATATGTGAAGTCAAACAATGGTGAATTCCTGGTACCAAATGTGCCGATGAAAGATGGAGTCTATCCCGACTCCACAGGGTTATCTGTTTTTCATACCATTCATTCGAAGAAGGATATCGTGGGAACCCTCTATCTACGGTCATCGCTTCAAGAGTGGAAGAGCCGCCGGGACAATTTCATTCAAACGATGATCTTCTTGACGTTAACGTGCGCTGCGATTTCGTGCCTCATTGGATTCAGATTGCAAAGGATTATCTCGGGACCAATCCTTGAGCTAACTAATGCAATGCGATCTGTCTCCGACGAAAAGATCTACAATTTTCAAATTACCCGCTCCACGAACGACGAAGTTGGCGAGCTGGTTGACGGGTTCAACCTGATGCTAACGCAAATTGATGCAAGGGATGTCGCCCTCCACCACGCAAATGACAGTCTTGAAATGCGCGTGAAATCTCGGACCGCAGAATTAGAGCGCGAGATAGGCGACCGAATAACCGCCGAAGAACACCTGGCCAAGAGCGAGAGAGCACTTTCCGACTTCTTTGACAACGCAACCGTTGGGCTTCACTGGGTGTCCTCGAATGGAACAATTCTAAGGGCAAATCGTGCTGAGCTAGGAATGCTGGGATACACCAAGGAAGAGTATGTTGGAAAAAATATACGAGATTTTCACGACGACAGGGCCGCAACAAATGACCTTCTAAACCGACTCCTCGAAGGGGAAGATATTTCAAATTTTGAGTCGAGGATGCGCTGCAAGGACGGCCAAATCAAGGATGTGTTAATCGATTCAAGCATGTTTGTCGAAAACGATCATTTTGTGCATGCTCGATGCTTCACAAGGGACATTTCGGCAGAGAAACAAGCGACCATTGCAAAAAGCGAACAGCAGAGGGTAGAGCAAGCGAATGCAGCTAAAAACGAATTCCTTTCGAGAACGAGCCACGAATTGAGAACCCCAATGAATGCGATAATGGGATTCAGTCAGCTACTAGAAATGGGCGACTTAACGGATAATCAGCGCGACTCAGTGGAGCGCATCTTATCCGCGAGCCAACACCTTCTCAAGATTATTGACGACGTTCTTGACATTTCTAGGATTGAATCAGGAAACCTTACAATCTCCTTGGAGCCAATTCGCATTTCAGATATCCTTAACTCCTCTTTGTATCTGGTCCGGTTTGCCGCGGAGCAAAAGCGTGTGACGATCCATGTTGACGTGACCGATGCAGAAGAAGCCTATGTTCTTGCGGATCGACAGAGATTGATCCAAGTCACGCTCAACTTGCTGTCTAATGCCGTCAAATACAACGTAGAAGGAGGCGATGTCTTTGTGAAAGTGCAAGCCGAAGGTCTTTATCAGAGAATTCTGGTGACCGATACTGGCCATGGCATTCCAAAAGACAAAGCGTCGAGAATCTTCACCCCTTTTGAACGTCTCGGTGCAGAACAAACTAACGTAGAGGGAACAGGGCTCGGACTTGCGCTCTCAAAAAAACTTTGTGAGACAATGAACGCAAAGATTGGCGTCTTGCCAACAACTCATGGAGCTTGTTTCTACGTCGATCTGTTGCAAGTAGAGCACTTCGAAAGTGCAATCGGCGATGAAAAGGCGGGTTCTTCCAGCGGGCTATCGGAAGATGAATGCGTTCAAGCTACGATCCTCTCGATCGAAGATAATCCTTCTAACAATCGACTCATGGAAAAGGTTCTAAACCTGAGACCGGGGACGCGACTGATTGTCGCTGAGCAAGGTGAATTAGCTAGTGAACTAGCCCTTGAACATCGGCCAGACGTCATCTTGCTCGACCTAAATCTTCCTGGAATCCAAGGAGAAGAAGTGCTTCGTTTGCTGAAATCAAATATAGAAACTAAGGGTATTCCGGTAATCATTGTGAGCGCAGACGTAACCACTTCGAAAATTGCCGCGCTTATGAGCGCAGGAATTGCTGATTTCATCACTAAACCCGTCAATGTGCCATTGCTTCTAAAGGCGATTGAAGCATGTCTCGACGATGAAGGACGCCTGAGTGCCTGAAGAATTCGCTAACTCGTTAACGAGCTATTGCTTCCTCTTGGCTTTCATCATTTCCATCGCCTTTTCAATTCGCCTAAATCGCGTTTCGGGGGTTTTAGCGTCCTCAATAACCAGCACATGTAAGACATGGAGTCAAAAAAGACCTTTGCCTCGGGATCTTGGCTCAAAGCCAGGACTAAGTCATCAGGAACATTCCCGGTTCGTGGTTCAGTATCAACTTCAATCGTGATCTCGTAGGTTTCGCCGCCTTTGGCCCCAGTCTTCTCTCTGTTCTCGGCGCAAAGGCCCACCATGGAGCCTCCCCAATGACTGCGATGCTGCTTCGACAGGTGACG